>JAISIQ010000174.1 GCA_031261945.1 Methanobrevibacter sp. | reverse complement strand
GGTGATGAATTATCTGAAGCTTCAGGAGCTCCAGATGGTGTTGATACTTCTATTGAACATTTGTGTAATATTATTAATAAGATTGATAGAAAACCCATTGAGAGAAATTCTAAATATACAGAATTTTATCCTATTAATTATTAAGTTATAATAGCTATTTATCTTTCTATTTATTATTATTATTCTGTTAATTATTCTCTTAATCATTATTCTGTTAATTGTTTTTCATAGATTCTTTTATATTCTTCTATAATTAAATCTCCTGATGATGTTCCTAATCTATCAGCACCAGCAGCTAACATTTTAATAGCTGTTTTATAATTTTTTATTCCTCCTGATGCTTTTATTTTCATGTGAGGCACTGTTTTATTTATAAGATTTATTTTTGCAACTGCTGGACTTTGTCCTGATAATCCTGTTGATGTTTTTATAAAATCAGCTCCACCAACATTGGCTATTTCTGAGACTTTAATTAATTCTTCATCGGATAATAGCTCAGCTTCTATAATAACCTTTAATATTTTATTATTTTCTTTTGTTATTGAACTAATTGATTCTATTTCTCTTTTTATAGTATCAAAATCTCCAGATTTCAATGCTTCAATGTTTATAACCATATCTATTTCATCAACATTTTTTTTAATAGCTATTTCCACTTCTTTTTCTTTTACATCACTATCAACAAATCCTAATGGAAATCCAACAACAGTACAAATCTTGACATTACTATCCTTTAGTAAAGATTTAGCATATTCGATATAATAAGGAGATATAACTACAGAGTAAAATCCATAATCTTTTGCATGATTACATAGTTTTTCAATATCTTTATAACTTGCAATATTACTTAAATTAGTATAATCTATTGTATTTGCTAATTCTTCTGCTGATTTTATTTTTATCATGGTATTCCTCTATTTGTTCTTTTTATCATTGCTATTAATACTATTATTTTAATTATTATCATTAGATTAATTATCATTGGATTAATCAGCATAGGATTAATTATTATTGGAATCATTATTTTTTTTTATTTTTTATTTTTTTTATTTAATCCCTATTTATTAATTTACAAGTTTTTTAGACATATATGGTCCTTCTCTTATATATCCAAACTTGCGATAATAATTTCTAGCTCCAATGCCACTAATTATTAATATTTTATCTTTTCCATTTTGAATAGCTATTTTTTCAGCTTCTTGAAGTAATTTTTCTCCAAAACCAGTGTGTTGACCTACTGATTTTCCTTTTGAACCTAATTTCAACATATTTCCATAAATATGAAGTTCTCTAACAATTGCAGTTTTTGTATTGATTTCTTTTCTGAATGCTTTTACAGAAGGAAAGCGCAATCTTAAAAAACCAGCTAATATTTTTTCATTCTTATCTTCAATGGATAAAAATATTTCTTTTCCATGATTAACTTCATAATCTTCTTTAAAAAGTTTAAATTCTTCAAATTCAGTATTAATTGTTTCTTTTGATTTATTTAGTATATGTCCTATTTCTCTACACCGTATACATTTACAGCTTACATTTTCCTTTTCAAGTTGATTATAAACAAGTTCTCCAAGATTCGATTTTTTAACTCCTGCTTCTATCAATTTTGCAGGAATGTCTCTTTGGATTCTCATTGTTCTTACCCATTTTGGAAGGATTTTCTTAATTTTGACAATTAAATCAACTGCTTCTTTATCACTATACGGAGTATATTTTCCTTCTTTCCATAAATTATATAATTTACTTCCTTTAGTTACAAGGCAAGGATAAATTTTCAACATATCTGGTTTGAAATTAGGATTTTCAAATACTTCTTTAAACATTTTATAATCTTCTTCTGGGTTTGATAATAAACCTGGCATAAAATGCATAGCTACTTTAATTCCAGAATCTCTAAGAAGTTGATTTGCATCAATAACATCTTGTACTGTATGTCCTCTTTCCATTTTTTCATAGATATTATCATAAATGGTTTGAACACCTAACTCTACTCTGGTAACTCCCATCTTCAACATTCGGTTAATATCTTCTTTTTTACAAAAATCAGGTCTTGTTTCAAAGGTCATTCCTATGCAACGGACATTAGCTATTTCATTGGCTTTTTGAACATCTTCAATTAAGACATAATCATTTGGAGGATATGTTCTAACTTTTATTTTATCTTTATCCCAACCTCCAAAATCATTCATAGCTTTTAAACATTGGGAAATAAACCATTCTTGATATGAAGAGTCTCGAGAAGGGAATGTCCCTCCCATTATTATTAGTTCTACCTTATCAACAGGATGGCCTACTGTTGATAGCTGTTTCAATCGGTTATAAGTTTGAGTATATGGATGAAACTCAAACATTCTTGCTCTAAGAGCTGCTGGTTCTTCTCCAGTATAGCTTGGGGGAGCTACATCGCTTTCAGGACAATAAAAACATCTTCCGTGGGGGCATTGATGAGGATGACACATCACAGCAACAATAGCTACTCCTGAAATAGTTCGTGTTGGCTTCTTTCTTAATAGTTTAGATACCATTTCTTTTTCATGAGGCTTTGCATGTTTCAATATGTCAGAATTACTCATAAATTTCATTAAATCGAAATTTCTACAAACTTCTCTTTTAAATTTCTCTAAATCACGCCGAGTATTTATTTCTCCATTTAAAATTTTATCTATTATTAATCGGCATGCTTTTTCCATATTTTTTCCCCTATTATTCTAAAAAATATCATAATCAGCTTACAAGTTTATAAAAAACTATATAAAATTATAAAATACACATAAGAACATTA
>JAISIQ010000143.1 GCA_031261945.1 Methanobrevibacter sp. | reverse complement strand
ATGGCATTATATGATTACTATAGGAGTATTAAATCTACAAGGAGCTGTTAGTGAACATCTTGAAGTAACTAAAAAAGCTATTGAAAAGATGAAACTAAATAATGAAATTAGTAAAATTAACAAAATTAATGTAGATAATGAAAATATTGAAATTGAAGTTAAAGCTGTTCGTTTTGCTGATGAAGTAGCTAAATGTCAAGGTATTATCATTTCTGGAGGAGAAAGTACTGTTATTGGAAAACTGATGGAAGAAAGAGGAATATCAAAAGTCATAAAAGAAAATAATATTTCTGTTTTTGGAACTTGTGCAGGTATGGTACTTCTTTCAAAAGAAATTGATTATAATCAACCAACATTAGGTTTAATGGATATATCTGTTAAAAGAAATTCTTTTGGTTCTCAAAAAAATTCCTTTGAAAAGGAAATCCAAATATTAGGAAATAGCTTTCAAGGAGTATTTATAAGAGCTCCTGCTGTTATTGAAGCTAAAAATAATGTAGAAGTTTTATCTAAAATTCATCAAAGTTATGATCAAGATTCAATAATAGCTGTAAAGCAAGGAAATCACATAGCTATGGCTTTTCATCCAGAATTAACAGATGATACGAGATTACATGAATATTATTTAAAAGAACTATTGAATTCTTTAAAATAGCTTAATTTCATTAATAATTTTTATAGTGTGATATTTTGTGTGATAAATAGTGAAGATATAGTTGATAAATAGTGAATAAATAGGGTACTAATTAGTAAAGGAGGTTTTAAATTGTGTGGAATAGCAGGAATTGTATATAAAGATAAGAAAATTCATAATATTGGTGATGATATGACTAAAATGCTTCATGCTCTTCAGCATAGAGGTCCTGATTCAGCCGGTTTTGCACTTTATGGGGGTCTTTCTCTTAAAGAAAATGAATATATATTAAATATTCAACTAAATAATGAAAAAGGATTATTAAATATTGTTCAAGATACAATAAATGTAAAAACTCCTATTATTGAAGATGAAATTATCCCTTCTATTGATAATTCTTTAATATATAAATGTAAAATAGCTCTTGATGATTTCAATGATTTAAAACCTTTAATTATGAATATTGATAATATTGATGAAGGAAATAAAGAAGTTCCTAAAATAGATCCAAAAGTAATAGTTTTAAATGGAAGTCATTCTTTTGAAATGATTAAAGATGTTGGTTCTGTATTGGAAATAGCTGATCGCTATAATACTCGAAGTTTTAAGGGAACTCATGCTATTGGTCATACTCGGTTTTCTACAGAAAGTAATGTAGATAGATATCATGCTCATCCTTTCCAAACATATATTATAAAAGACGTAACTGTGGTTCATAATGGCCAAATTACAAATTATTGGAAAATAAGAGACCCGTTAGAAAGAAAAGGTCATATTTTTGAAACAAATAATGATACTGAATGTTTGGTTCATTATATTGCAGATAAACTTCACACAGGCCATTCTCTTGAAGAAGCTCTTGAACATTCAGTGGAGGATATGGATGGTCCATTTTCATATATCATAGGAACTCCTAATGGAATAGGAATAGCTAAAGACAGATTAGGGTTACGTCCTGGAGTAATAGCTGAAACTGATAATGTTTTTGCAATAGCTTCTGAAGAAGTTGCTCTTCGGGAAGTTATAGATAGTACAAATGTTGATGTTGAACAAATTTCACCAGGTGAAGTTAAAGTTTATGAAATTTAAAATTGGGTAGATTCTTATTTAGTAGATTATTATTTAAGTTATTTATCAACTTATTTATTAAGTTATTTATAGGGTGTTGTGGTTTTAATGGTATCTAATTCTAATTCTAATAATTCTAATAATAAAATTAATAATAATATTAATAATAGTAATAATAATAGTAATAATACTATTAATAATACTATTAATATTAATAAAGCTAATACTAAAACTAATAAAACTAATAATGAGGGAGATAATGGAGATAATATTTATTCTTTAGATTTATCTTCTTATTCTCCAAGAAAAGTTAACCAAGATCTAAAAAAGGTAGCTGCAGATTATGATAAAGTAATTATAAAAAATCCAAATGCGATGCATTATATTGCAGCTGGTTTAACTGGTCCTGCAAACATAGAAATTGATGGTTCAGCAGGTTATTTTGTTGGAACTATGATAAACCAAGCAAAAATTAAAATAACTGGAAATGTAGGTTGGTTTGCAGGAGATAATATGACCGGCGGGGAAATCATTATTGAAGGTTCTGCAGGTGATGGTGCAGGCCAAGGAATTTATGATGGAACTCTTGTTGTTAAAAAAAGTGCAGGTGCGAGAACTGGAGAGATTATGAAAAATGGAACCATAATCATCGGTGGAGATTCTGGTTTTATGACAGGAATATTTATGATGGGTGGTCGTATAATAGTTCTTGGTGATTTAGGTGAAGATGCTGGAGAATCAATCATAAGAGGAACCATATATGTTAAAGGGAATATTGGAAGCTTAGGTCAGAATGCTAAAATAGCTAAAATCGATGAAACTGATAAAGAAGAATTAAAGTCTTTATTAAATAGCTATGATTTTAATTTAGATAACCAATATTTTGATGATTTTAAAAAAATTGTTCCTAAAAGTAAAAGACCAGTTTATGGGGACAATGAAGATGATCATGAAGAGGATTATGAAGAGAAACATGAAGATTAAGATGAATTTTTATAGACACTTGGTAAATAGAGATACTTGATAAATAGTGGTACTGGGTAAATAATAGATATAGGAGAGAATAATAATGCCTTTTAAAGTAGAAAGAAACTTAACACTCTGTGAAAGAAGATTTGATAGGCCAGGATGCTGTGCTTATCTTTGTGATGAAAGAACTGAATCTCTTTGTAATGAGTGCTATTCTTGTTTAAATAATTGTCCTCATGATGTTTATGAAATGATTAATGGAGAACCTACTCCTGTCAATCAAAAACAATGCATTGGATGTAGAATTTGTGAAGAAATGTGTCCAAATAATGCAATTAATGTTAATGCAGTGTGTAAGGATTCAAGAGGGGTATGGTCTTATGATACATTATCTGAAATTACAAGAAAAGCAAATGAAGGATCTTATAAAATAAGAAGTGCAGGATCTACAAGAGATCTTCCAACATTTGATGATTTAGTAATACTCCCTGCTCAAGTTTCAAGGCCACCTATTGATAAATACAGAGAACCTTGTATGACTGGTGTAACTTTAGGAAGTCGTTTTGCAGAAAAACCGCTTAAACTAGCAACTCCTATAATGATTGGAGCAATGTCTTTCGGTGCTTTAAGTAAAGAAGCTAAAATGGCTTTAGCTATGGGGTCATCTATTGCTGGAACAGCTACTAACACGGGTGAAGGAGGAATGCTTCCAGAAGAGAGAAAATTAGCTAATACTCTAATAGCTCAATATGCTTCTGGTAGATTTGGTGTTTCAGCTGATTATTTAAATAGTGCTGATGCAATTGAAATAAAAATAGGACAAGGTGCAAAATCTGGAATGGGTGGACATTTATTAGGTGAAAAAGTAACAGCAGAAGTTTCTAAAATAAGAAAAATTCCAGAAGGATCTGATGCATTATCTCCTGCTCGTCATATGGATATAGTTGGGCCAGAAGACTTAGCTATGAAAATATCTCAACTTAGGGAAATTACAAATTGGCAGATTCCTATTATGGTTAAATTTGCTGCAGGCCGTGTAGAAGATGATGTTAAAATAGCTGCTAAAGGTGGAGCAGATATTATTGTTGTAGATGGTATGCAAGGTGGAACTGGAGCAGGACCCAATGTTGTAATGGAACATGCAGGAATTCCAACAATAGCTGCAATTGTTGAAGCAGATCAAGCTTTAAAAGATATTAATCTTAGAAAAGATGTGAGTCTTGTTGCAGCTGGAGGAATTAGAAATGGTGCAGATGTTGCAAAAGCAATAGCTCTTGGTGCAGATGCTGTTTATATAGCTACTGCTGCACTTGCAGCTATTGGTTGTAAAACTTGCCAAGTTTGTTATAAAGGGGATTGTAGGAAAGGAATAGCTACTCAGGATTTGTCTCTTAGAAATAGATTAAATTATCAAGAAAGAGGTTTAGGAGTAGGAAGATATATTAAAGCTATGACTGAAGAAGCTTGTATGTTAGTTCAACAAGGAGGCAATACTCATATAAGTAAAATAGAAAAACAAGATTTAAAATCTTTAACTTGGGAATCTTCTTTATTAACTGGTGTTCCAATGGCTGGAAATTAAATAGCTATTTTAGTTTTTTATTCTTATTTTTACATTATTTTTTATTCTTTTTTTATTTTTTATTTTAATATTTTTTATTTTTATTATTTGTTTAATTATTTGTTTCTATTCGAATCATCTGTTTCATGGCTTGTTTTATTGTTATAGTTCCTATTATTTGTGTTCTCTGCTTCTGCCTTTAATAGCTATTAGTTTATTTATATAAATTTTTGACCAAATATAAGCTATTAATCCTCCTAAAATATTCCCTACTACAATTCCCCACCAAACACCTTCTTGTCCAAGGCCCATTGGAATAGCTAAAATATAAGCAAAAACTACTGCAAGAAATAGTTCTCTTATTGTAGTTAACATAAGTGAATCGAAACCTCGACCAACTCCTTGGAATATAGATGCTGCAACAGATCCTATTGGCACAAATATATAAAATAAACACATGACTCTTAAGAAATCAGTAATAAATGGGCTGAGATGTGCTGTTTCTCCAGAATATGTAAAAATTCCAGAAATAACCGGAGCTAAAATATAAGTTGCTACTGCAGTTATAATAGCTATTAATGTTCCAAGTTTTATAGAATAATTTTGAACAATAGTAAAATTTTCATATTTTCTTGCACCAAAGGCTGCTCCAATAATAGCTACTACTGAAAGTGAAACAGATATTATAGGAACAATAGCTATCATTACAACTCTCCAACCTGCTGAATAAATAGCTACAGCATCAGTTCCTGAAACCATAACAAGAATTAGATTCAAGGCTCCTGCTAAAATAGCTATTACTAAAAATTCAACTCCTGCAGGTAATCCTACTCCTAATATCTTTTTTAATATTTTTTTGCTGAAATTAAAATCTTTTTTTCTAAATTTAATATAAGTTTCAGTTTTAAACCAGTAAAGAATTAAAATACATACAATAGCCATTGATATTATAGTAGAAATAGCTGCTCCTGCTATTCCCCATCCAAATACATATATTAATATTGGATCAAGTATCATATTAATAACTGCACTGATTATCATAGCATATGTTGTTTTTTTAACATTTCCTTCAGCTCTAAGAATTCCATAAGATGCAGATGAGAAAATAAGAAATATTGCTCCTCCAAATATTATGCTTCCATAAATGAGTCCAAGTTCTAATGTATTTCCTCCTCCAGCACTTGCACCTAAAAGTTGAAGGATTGGTTCGAGGAATGCACCAATAGTAATCATAACAATAGCTGTAAAAATAACTACAAGAAGCATAATATGTAAAGCTGTGTTATCTGCTCCTTTTTTATTTTTTGCTCCAATATATCGTGAGATAACTGATGTTGCTCCAGCTCCAAGACCATTTGCAAATCCCATCACAACAAGAAACACGGGTGATATAAAACCAACAGCTGCTAATGCATCTTGTCCTAAACCAGCTACCCACACACTATCAATAAGACTATATAATGATGTAACGAACATAGCTATTATCATGGGTCCAGAAAGTTTTAAAATAGCTTTTTTTGGATCTCCTAATATTGTTGATACTCCTTCTGTTTCTTCTTGGTAATTATTTGCCTCACTCATGATTAATCATCTCATAACTATCTAATAACTATCTCATATATAATATTAAAATTATTATAAAAATTATTAGAAATACTATTAGGAATACTATTAGAATTATTAATAGAATTATTAATTAATATGTTTATTATTTATAGTATTATTTATATCATTATATTAAATATTTGTTAAAATGTAGAATATATGGCTTATTATAGTTTATTATATCTTGTTTTATTTATTTTTTTTATTTTTTATTTTATTTTATATTAAGTAAAAATTTCTACTTGATTTGATTTTAGTTTTGATAGAACTTTTTGATCAAACTTTTGTTCACGAAGTGAACTTAGGGAACGAAGTTTCCGTTTTTAAAAGTTTGATTTTCTTTCATAAAAAATTTTATAAATCTTCTTGTTTAGCTATACAGAATTTACAAACAGCATTAGGATTATCACTTTGTTTATCTTTTACTGGGCAAAGATATATTCCATTTTCTAGTTTTACTTTAAGATTTCCTGGAAATGGAGTCCCAACAGGATGTATTGGTTCATCTAATATAAAAGTAGTATATAAACTGATTATTGTATAAATTATTGGAAATTTATTATTTTCATTTTTATAGAGTTCTTTGTTATTGAATTGAGTTTCTAATAGTTCAATAGCTTCAATAAATTCTTTTTTGTCTATTATTTTATTATATCCTTCTGCAGTGATATCTTCTTCTTTAACATTTTTTATTCGCATAATGAAATATTTAACATAGACTTTAAGATAATTTTCCCTATAAGCTTTTTGAACATATTTTCCCTCATCTCTTAAAATAGCTGTAGCTATCATTAAATCATGAATAGAAATTTCTTTAGCTATTCTTTGAAGTATTTTAAGCATATCTTTTTTTAAAATAGCTTCTTTTGAAGTAATTTTATTTAATTCTATAAAAATCATATTCT
>JAISIQ010000110.1 GCA_031261945.1 Methanobrevibacter sp. | reverse complement strand
TATTCTGATGATTTAAGTTATCAAGATCAACAAAATCAAACTTATGATCCTCAGAATAATTTAAATAATCAAAATATTCCTATTAATCAAAATAGCTATGATGATGATTATAAATTAAGTAATGAATCTAATAATAATAGCAATATTGGCAATAATACTGGCAATAATAATAGTAATGCTAATAATAATGCTAATAATTGTAGTATTAGTAATAATAATAATAATAATAATAATAATTATAATAATTTTAATGATATTTATAATGATCATGATGATTATAATAGCTATGATGAAAATGATTATTTTGATGAAACTATGGACAAAGCTATTAGAAATTTAGATGGAAAGGTTAAATTTAAAGATAAATGTTATAATAATCAAGGTAATAATGAAAATAAATCTGATTTTACTAATGAGTATAATAATTTTAATCATGATTCTAAGGATATTGTTCAAAATCAAAATATGAATCAAAATCAAGCTCAAAGCTATAATATTCAGAATAATAATCAACAAAATATACCATATAATCAAAATAAGCAACATCCTCAAAATAACAATTATCAAGATCAAGGATATTCACAAATTCCACATAGTAATAGCTTGAATAATCAAAAATATAATCAATATACTCATAATAATCATAATAATAACAATAATAATCAAAATAACTATAATAATCATAGTAATATTCATAATAATTACAATAATCATAGTAATGTTGATAATAACAATAATAGTTATCAGAATAATGAGTATAATAAATATAATGGTCCTAATCATAATCTTAATTCTAATTCTAATACTACTAATATTACTAATAATAATAATAATAATAATAATTTTAATAATTTTAATAATTCTCAAAAATATAATGATGTGAATGAAAAGAAAGAGGATTCGAGTGTAAATATATTAGATCGCCATGCTAAAAAATTTAAAAAATAGCTATTTTAATTTTATTTTTATTTCTTTATTTCCTTTTAATAAACAATTAATAACCAATTAATAAATATTAATAAAATATTAAATTATAATAAACTATAATAAAAATATTAATTTATATTAAACTTTTTTTTTATAAAATAGTAATATTTCTGTTTATATCTATATTTTAAAATATTAAGGTGTAGTAATGTCTGTTGATTATGATGTAGCTATTATTGGAGCAGGACCCATTGGATCGACATTAGCTTATAAATTATCTCAATTTGGAGTAAATGTAGCTATTTTTGAAAAGAAAAACGAAATAGGTGTTCCATTACAATGTGCGGGAATTGTAAGCAAAAAAATAAAAGAACTTAATGATCTTCCAGAAGACTTTATTTTAAATGAAGTAAAAGGAGCATATCTACATTCAAGGGAGTATGATTTAAAAGTTCAAAAGGATGAAACTGAAGCTTTTATAATTGATAGAATAGCTTATGATCAATATCTTGCTAAAAAAGCTATTGAATCAGGAGCTAAATTATTTAAACAATTTAAAGCAATAGCTATTGATTCAAAAAAAGGAATTATTAAATTTCAAAACAAAGATGAAATTAAAGCAAAGATAATTGTTGGAGCTGATGGTTCTAAATCATTTGTTTCTGATTTATTTAATGATGAATTTGATTATTTCAATGCCTCCCAATATTTAATTGAAACCCAAAACCCAGAAAAAGTTTCAAAAAGAGATTTTGTAGATGTTTTTGCTATTTCAAAAATTCTTCCAGGTTTTATATGGTGTATTCCAAGTTCAAAAAATAGCTATCGTATTGGACTTTTTTCAAATAATACATATAAAGAACAAAAAGAGATTTTAAATGAGTTTTTGATTAATAATAAAAGATTTAAAAAGTGTAATGTTATAGAAAAATACCATGGTAAAATTCCTATATTTAATAAAAAAAAGAAGATTGTAAAAGATAGAATTCTTTTGATTGGAGATGCTGCTTCTCAATTAAAACCAACAACTGGAGGAGGCCTTATAATTGGTTTTGATACAGTTGAAATAGCTAAAAAAAGTATAATTACTTCACTTGAATCTAATAATGTGGGTAAATTAAGTGATTATGAGAAGAAATTTAAGAAAAAATATTCAAAAGAGTTATCTTATCAAATTAAAGTCCAACAGACCCTTAAAATTTTATCAGATAATGATTTAGATTATATGTTTGAAAAATTAAAAGAAAAAGATGGAGAAAAACTTATATCTAAATATGGAGATATGGATAAACAATCAGTTTTAGTAAAAGAATTTATAAAAAGAGGCTTAATTTTCTCAATAATTCCTAAAATGTTTTTTAAAAAATTAATAGCTATTTGGAATTTAAACAAAAATTAAATCAAGAAATGAATAAAACAAAGAATAAAAATAAAAAGATAATAAAAAGATAATAAAAAGAGAATAAAGGATAATAAAAGATAATAAAAAATAATAAAACAACTAGTAAAACAACTAATAAAACAAATAATAAAAATAATAAATTTGGAGAATATTCAATGGAATTAGCACTTATTCAATCACAAGAACATGATACATTGCCAATAGCTGAACTTAAAGCGGTTTTAGATACAGAAGAAATAGTTGCTTCCCTTGAATATCTAAGTACTGGTTTAGTGTTAATAAATTCTTTAAAAAAAGAAGATTTTTATAGAAATTATGGAATATTAACTAAAAGATTAGCTTATACTCATGAAATTGATGAAATTATTTTAAGAACAAATTTAGATAATTTAGAAAAAGATTTTGCTACTATTGATTGGAATACATATATAAAAAAAGATTTTGCTGTTAGAGTTAAACGTTTTGATAAGAAAGATACGGATATTAGTGCAATAGCTGTTGAAAGAAGATTAGGTCATTTAATCTTATCTTCTTTAAATTCAAATAATTCATTAAATCACCCATCAAACACATCATTAAACACATCATCAAACATATCATCAAATATCTCCTCAAATATATCATCAAATAGATCCTCAGGTGTATCATCCATATCAGTTAATCTTGAAAATCCAGAATCATTTATTAGGGTAATAACAACTAAAAATGAAGTTATAATAGCTATTGAGAAAATAAAACTTAATAAAAAACATTTTCAAGATATAAAACCTCATAAACGTCCTTTTTTCTATCCTGGATCTATGAGTCCAAAACTTGCTCGATGTATGGTAAATTTGTCTCATATTAAAGAGGGACAGCTATTATTAGATCCGTTTTGTGGAACTGGGGGGATTTTAATTGAAGGGGGAATAATTGGGGCAAAATTAATAGGTTCTGATATTCATTGGAAAATGAAAAATGGAACATCAATAAATCTTGATTATTGTAATATCACAGATTATGAAGTTCATCATCTTGATGTAAG
>JAISIQ010000093.1 GCA_031261945.1 Methanobrevibacter sp. | reverse complement strand
GCCATTTGAACAAAATCATCAACTAGATCTTTTGCTTCTACTACTTTCATTTTATCCCCACATCCTTCACAGATAATTTCTTTTTCTTCAGATGGATTTTTATATGTTACTTCTACTTCACGACCACAATTAACACATCTCATGGTTTTTCTTGATTGTACAAGATCTTCTGAAATAAGAAGAGTATCCACAGCTCCCATTAAAAGATCTTTTCTGATTTCTTCTTCACCATAAGCAGCTAATCCATTATCATGAATTAATTCTTTAAGGAATTTTTGAACCAATTGTTTTTCCTTCATTACATCCAATTCTTCTAAAACATCAGCAGATTTGTCAATAACTTCTCTTATTCCAAATTCACCAGTATATGAAGTATCAACAGTAGTTATAACTTTATCTTTAAGTTCATATTGAAGATATTCTCCTTTAAGAAACTCTTCTTTAGTATGACCTGGACCTCCTAGGATAATTCCTTTAAGGTCATCAATAGCTAAAAAAGCTTCATTCATATGATCTCCAATTCTTTTTTTAAATTCATGAGCAGCTAAATCAATAAGCCTATCAAATCTTCTTTGTGATTGACCACCAGCTTTATGTTTGCCTGGAACTCCACTGGTTAAGTTTTTAAGAATATCTACTCTTTTTCCTTTGAGTGTAGCTATTGTAGCTTCTTTTCTATCAATAACAGCTATTCCATAAACTTCTTTAACATCAATCATATGTTGAAGAGGTTCTAAAAAGAATTCTGAATTACAGTGATATGTATAAGTTTGAATAGGTTCAGGAGGTTCAAAAACATAAGTTTCCATCTTTTCAGTACCTGGACCTCCTTTTGGAATCATTCCAACAAAAAGTACAAGGCCCCTTTCAGGAGGCTTTGGAAACAAGCGTAATCTTTGTACAATAACCTCAATAGCTGATTGAACATTCTTTTTAGTTTGTTTACTTTTAATATTAGCACTCTGACTTAATTCTTCACGCATATGTTTAGTTACATCACTGACTTGCCTATCTGGAGGTATATAAACTGATACTAACTCAGTTCCTCTCCCTTTTTTTTCAGATAATTCTTTAAGAGTCTTTTTAAACCCATATAATTCTTTTGAAGATGTTTCAGACAATATATTCACTCCATTTATAAAAAAAATAATTTTAAGTATTTTAAATCATATCAAATTAATCATGTTAATTTTTATTATTAATTTTTATTATTATAATTATGTTTTATTATGATTATGTTTTATTATAATTATATTGAATATGATTATGATAACTTATGGTTATTTTGCTTATGTTATTTGCTTATCTTATTCTTTGCTTACTTATGTTACTTTTGATTATAATATTTTTATTATTAATTATATTTAAATTAAATGATTTAATAAAAATTTATTTTAATTTTAATTTAATAAAAATCAATGCTAAAAATAAGAATACTAATATGAGTACTAATATGAAATATTAATATTAATACTAATATTAATAGTAATACGAAAAGTAATAATAGTAATAATTGTAACATTAATAATACTAATAATAATTATAATTGTAATTATAATTGTAATTGTAATATTAATATTAATATTGATAATAATATACTGATTAAAGTAACAATAATAATTAAAAAAGATGAAAAAATGAAAAAAATGAAAATAATAAATATGATAAATATAATAAAAATGATAAAAAATACTAATAAATACTTAAATAACTAGTAAATAACTAATAAATAAATGATCGAGGTTTTAAAATTTTTCCAATTGAATATATATTCTTTCTAATAGCTATTGGGATCTTTGCAGGAATTTTATCAGGATTACTTGGAGTGGGAGGGGGAATTTTAATGGTTCCTCTTCAATTTTTTGCCCTTACCTACATAGGAGTAGATCCTGACTTAGCTCTAAGAATAGCTATAGGAACAAGTTTAGCTATTATTATTCCAACAGGACTATTTAGTGCTTATAATCACCATAAAAAACTTAACACTATCCTAAAACCAGGATTGATATTGGGAATTTTTGGTTTGTTAGGAGGAATAATAGGAGGAATAGTTTCTTCATATATTCCTTCAGATATATTAGAACTTATTTTAGGAATATTTTTATGTATAATAGCTATTTATATGTTATTCAATCAAAAAATAAATGAAAAAGAATATAAATTAGGAACAAATGGAGAAAAAGAAGAAATAGAAAAAGAAAAAATAAAAAAAGAAGAAGTGAAAAAAGAAGAAGAAAAACTAAGTGAAATAAATAAAAAAAATCCTTCACTAAACTTTGGAATTGTTTTTGGATTGATAATAGGTTTTGCTTCTGGAATTTTAGGAGTTGGTGGGGGAATTTTTCTTATCCCAGTATTAATATTTATATTAAAGTATTCGATGAAAGAAGCTATTGGAATTTCTTCTGTTTTTATAGCTTTAACTTCTGTTGGAGGAACAATTTCATATATTGCAACAGGTTGGGGACTTAATTCATTTCCTTATTCATTAGGTTATATAAGTCTGATTAATTTAATAGGAATAGCTATTTTTTCAATTCCATTAGCTTATTTAGGAGCTAAAATTGTTTATAAAGTTCCAGAAAAATTTTTACAATGCCTTTTTGCAATTATAATGTTATATATGGGAATTAAAATGTTAGGCTTAGATCCTTTATCTTATTTATTAGGAATTTAGCTATTAATAATTATTAATAAGTATTAATAAGTATTAATCAGCATTAATAGGCATTAATAGGCATTAATAGGCATTAATAACTATTAATAGTTATTTTAACTCAACACCAGTTCCACGAGCAACTATATGAATATTATCTTCTTTTAATCCACCTAATGTATCAAATTCTATAGTTAAATCTAATATAGCATTGGAATTATCTTCTTTTGCAGATTCTCCTAAATTTATAATAGCTTGTTGTTGTGCTTTTTGTAAATTTTTAAGAAGCACGGAATTTTTATTATCTGAAGACATACTTATAATTTTTTTTGGATTTTGAATTAATATCTTACCTTCATAAATTCCATTGAATTTTTTTATTTCATGATCTGGGCTATGTGTTGAGCTTAAAAATAAAATTCCCATTTTATTTATATCAATCAATGATTGTTCTTCATCATAATCCATTTCTCCTTTAGTTTCTATATACTCATTTCCTTCTAACTTGAAATAAAAATGCCTGATTTGAGAATATATTTTATTAAGTATATTTTTAAATATCCCACTTATATATGAGATTATTCCTAAAATAACAACAACTAAGAAATAATTGATTAATGTTGGGAAAGCTGCTTGTAATATAACTGCAGCACTTCCAATTGTAATTGCATTAAAACCTAAACCAGTATTCATATAAATAAATCCATATAAAACAGTTGTAATAAATAATATAAATGCACTAACTGCTCCAGTGGTTTTTCCATAGTATTTTTGAGCAAAAAAAGTTTCCACGTAACCTGCTATTATAGGAGAAAAAATTAAACCTAAATTAAAACCAAAAATAGCTATTTTAAAAAAATAAGACAAAAATAAGGATATTATTCCAATAAACGTTCCAATAGCTATACAAGAGATAGCTATTAAAAATTTTTTAATTTTTATTTTTCTATATTCTGTTAAAATCATCAAAGCAATCCCACTATCAGAATTCCATTAGCATATAATAGCTATGTTCACTAT
Source organism: Methanobrevibacter sp. (assembly GCA_031261945.1). Lineage (GTDB taxonomy): Archaea > Methanobacteriota > Methanobacteria > Methanobacteriales > Methanobacteriaceae > Methanobaculum. The sequence goes on along the minus strand of JAISIQ010000093.1, from coordinate 200 downwards.
GTTCCCTTATAAACATCAATCATCCTATTATATTGTTATAACGATTATAATTATTAATATAGCTATTCTTTATAAGAAATAGCTGTTCCATAAGCAGTTACAAGGATGGTATTTCCCATAGTGCCTCCAAGATTGTTATAAGATATTTTTAATCCAATAATAGCATTAGCATTTAATTCTTTAGCTTTTTCTTCCATACT
>JAISIQ010000083.1 GCA_031261945.1 Methanobrevibacter sp. | reverse complement strand
GCCCCTCTGACATTATTTGATAAATTGTAGAGATATTCAAAGTTTTCTTTTATTTTATGGTTTTTTTCAAGGGATTTTATGAATTTATTTGTTTTATCAGAGTCTGAAGCATTCACTTTTCGTTTCAATGGTTCTCTAAATCCTGGAAGTGTGTATGAAACCTCTTCTATAATTCCTCCGTTCTGATTCACGATTATATCTACCACATCTCCAAGTTCATCTACTGTATTCTGTAAACAGATTGTTTCACATTGTTCTGTTATGTTAGTGAGCATTTTTTGAACTGTGGAATCAATATTTTTAGTACCAACAACTTTAACTCCTTTATTCTCTGCTTTATGTATAAGAAAGTCATGTATAATTCTATTTTCTTTGAAATATTCTAATTGCTTTCCTCCTCGATGTATTTCCATAGCTCTTTTAACAAATCTATCTTTGTGGTTTTCTTCGTCAGCAGATAATACAAAAAAGTAAAGTGAAGCTTCGTCTTTAAATTTTGCAGTGTTAATCAAACCAGGAACCAAATGAACTCCTTCTATAATAATATCATCAAAATCTGAAATAGCTCTACTAATTACTTTCTCAATAGCTGGAATAACAAATGAAGCATGATCTACAAAGCCTGCATTAATGAGGTCTTCCCTAGTTTCATAATTTTCTTGGTTTCTAAGTGTTGTATAAGCATCAAATGATGATTTATGCAATGCTGGTGCATATTCGCTCCCTATAATTCCTCTAACAATTTCTCTTATAAAATCGGTTTCCATTAAATGTTTTATTCCAAGTTTTTTAGCTAATTCTGCCGCTACTGTGGATTTTCCAATTCCTGAAGCACTTCCAATCAGTATTACATAAGGTTTTCGCATGATTTTCCCCCATATTTCATTATAAACAAAATAAATAGCTGAGTTATATGAAAACTTTGCATATATTAATTATATCTGAATATAAAATCAAACTTTTAAAAAAAGTTTGATCAAAAAGTTCTATTAAAACTAAAACCAAATCAAGTAGAAATTTTTACTTAATATAAAATTTGATATTTAATATAATAGCTATTTAAAAACTATTTAAGATGATTATTTTAATATTTATTATTTATTTTATAGTTTAAATATATTTTTAAATTTATTTTTAAATTTGGATTTAAATTTTAATTTCAATTGGGATTTATTTTTTATTCTATTTTTTATTTTTATTCTTATTTTTTTTTAATTAATGAAATTCTATTAATTAAATTCTTATTAAATAGTAAGGAATATAAAAAATAATTAACATAAAAGTTTATAAATAATATTATTATATATTATAAATAGTAAAAAATATAAAAAGTATGATAAAAAATAATATTAAATAGTAATAATTACAGTAATAATATTTACAGTAATAATTTACAGTAATATTTAAGAATAATATTTATAAGAATAATGGTTATAATTTAAATAATCATGTTTTTGAAAATTTAAATTTTAAACTTTAAAAATTTGGGAGTGATTAGTTGTATTCTGTATCTTCAGTTGAAGAGCTTCAAGATCTTAATCCATATATAATCATTGGATGTGGTGGTGGAGGAGAAAAATTCTCTAATTTAGAGGGAATAGAAACTGTGGGATTTGTTGATGATGATGTTAGAAAGCAAAATCAAGAATTTTGTGGATATAATGTGTCAGCAAGCTTGATAGATACGATAAAGAATACTGATGCAAAAAGTGTAGCTATAATGCTTCCTATTGGTGCTGAAGGTGCTGCTCTTAAATATGCAGTACAGGCTATTGATAATGATAAAAATGTGATTTCTTCTTTTAGATCACTTCCTTTAAATGATAATAAATCTTTATTAAAAATGGCTAAGGAAAAAAAAGTAATAATAAAAGAAATTAGTCCCAGATTAAACATTATAAAAGATATTTTCAATGTTTCTCCTGAAAAATGTTCAGAAACATTACCTAAAATATCTTATAGTCCTAAAGCCCCAATAGTTTTTGTTGGAGGAACCTCACAAGAATGTGGAAAAAGGACTACAACCAAATTATTAGGTCAAGAGGCATCTAACAGAGGACTCATAGCAGGAGTTATTTCTACGGATGAGATGGGATTAGAAAAGCCGGCTGACTTGAATTTCAGAGCAGGTAGCTTGTCTGCAATGGATGTTCCTTCTGCAGTACTTGGAGCTATTAAATATGTGGAAGAGAAAAAAAATCCAGATATAATTTTTGTAGAAGGTCAATCAAGCCTAACTGAAAAAGGTAATCCTCATCCGAGAGGTTTATCTGCAGCTATTTTAATAGGTGCTTCTCCTGATGCTACAATTGTCTGCCATAGGCCAAACCATCCTTATAGGGAACCTAGGGGGATTAATGAGGAGATTAAAGCTATTGAAGCTGTTGAACCAACTAAAGTTGTAGGTCTATCTATTAATTTAAGAAATGCAGATTCAAATGAAAATCCAAAATCCTTCGAATCAGAATTTAATTTACCAAGTTCTGATGTTTATAATGGTGGTGCTTCAAAATTATTAGATTCAATTTTAAAATATTTAGAGGAGTGTAAGTAATGAGTTTTATTGATACTATGAAAAGAAGTCTTGGTTTTGATGATGATAGAAAAGAACCAGTAACAAGTGATTATGCTGAGGAAATATTAGATAATGATTTCTATATTTCACCAGAGCAACCATTTTATGAAATCATTTTAATAAGACCAAAATCTATGGATGATATGGATTATATTTTTGATCAAATAATTGAAGAAAGAAATCCAGTTATTGTTGATTTAGGTTATCTTGAAAATGAAGGTCTAGAATCATATAAAATGGCTGGAGAAAAAATAAAGATTTTAAGAGAAGAACATAAAGCAGAAGCTATTTTACTTGCAAAATCAAATGATAAAAATATGCTTATAATAACACCTTCAAGAATTAAAATTATTAAAAAGGAATGAATTTAAATTTTATTTTGTTTCTTTTTTATTAACTCTTATTAGATTTTATTAACATTTATTTGTATTTTTATATTTTTTATATTTATATTTTAATTTATACACTAAGCTAATACACTAAGCTAAATTTTAAAAGCTTTTTTTGCATTTTTAAAAGCTATTTTATTTATTCTATTAAGACTAATTCCTAATTTTTTCATTTCAGCTATTGTTTTTGGAACAGATAAAGGGTCAGAGGGCATATTGCTTATATCACTATTTAAAATAAATTTATCATAACCATATTTTTCAAAAATAGCTATTGCCTCTTCTTTATCCATTTTTTCTGGCTGTACTGTTATTCCAATAGTGAATTTTTCATCAATAATTTCTTCAATTACTGCAGAATTAATATGATCAATAATAGCTAAGTTAGGATCAATATTTTCTAAAACTATATTTTTTATTATTTTTAAAACATCTAATTTGTTTTTTCGAGGGGTATGTATAATTACTTTTGTTTTAGCTTCATCAGCTATTTTTAATTGTTCTTTGAAAATAGCTATTTCATCAGAGCTTAAATTCTCAAGACCAATTTCACCAATAGCTATTATTTGGTTTTTTTCAAGGCATTCATGTAATTTGTCAAAAATTATTTCTGGCTTTTTAATCAAGTTTGTAGGGTGAATCCCTAAAGCTACTTTCAAATCAAGACCATATTTAGAAGCACGTTTTGTATCATAATATAAAATTCTTTCTAAATGATTCAAAAGAACCTCTTCATTATTTAGTTTATAAGGATAATATGAACAAGTAACAGCAGTTTCTATTCCACTAATAAACATTTGTTCAAAATCTTCACTACTTCTTGAATCAGCATGAATGTGGGTATCAATCATTGTATATTTCCTTTTTTGCTATTATTTTGTTATTATTTTACTATATATTATGCTTTTTTGTTATTATTATATACTTTTTTATTATTTTTTTTAATAATTAATTTTTATTAATATATTTTATTTTTTATTTAATATATTTTTCTTTTAAAAACAAAAATATTCTTTTTTACATCTTTTTTATCTATAATCATTTATTTATTCTTTATTTGTAAATAGCACATATATTAATTATTCTCATGA
>JAISIQ010000061.1 GCA_031261945.1 Methanobrevibacter sp. | reverse complement strand
TTTTAATTTTATAAATTCATCAATGGATTCTCTTGTTGTTCCAACTACTAATCGATAGCTATTTTTACAACCATCTTTTATAACTTTCTCTACTTTACCTTTAGCTATTATTTCTTCTCCTTCAATAGCTTGACCTGCATATGTATGTGTAAACGATGCAATTTCAGTTATATTATAATTATTTTCAAAATCAGATTTAACAATAGCTAAATCACTAATTTCATAAATAGCTGGATTATCAAATGAAGCTATTGCATTTTTAACAGTGGCTTCAATAGTAGCTATTCCTATAGGTTCATATTTTGTATCTCCCCATTTTCCATGAATTTCTTCAGGATTACGGGTAGCTAATATATCAAATAAAGTTCCATCAATTACTCCTCTATTATATTTTCTTGATTCATACCAACAAAATTCTTTTTTTGATAAACTTGAATCTTTCATTCTTTTATTAAATATTTTTTCCCAATAGCTATCTTCAATAGCTTTCAACATAACATTTGTCTTGGATTTTGGGATTTGAACTTCTTTATTTTGAAATTTTTTAAAAAGTTCCATAGCTTTTCTATGATTTTCAAGGCCATATATAACAAAATCAAGGTCAGAAATACTTTCTTGCTCTAAATTTGGAAGAATTGAACCTGATATTCCAAGGTTCTCTCTAGCTATTCCTCCGCAATAATGAAAAAAATCAGCAAGCTTTAATAGCTTTGTTATAAGTGGATTATTAGTGGAAATATCTGAACTATTTTCTCTTATTTCTTCTAATCTTTCTTCTGGTTTGATGATTGATTTAACTTTAGAATGAGGAACTCCCATCATCTCCACATTGCTTATATTACAGAAATATAGATATTCTGGGTAATTTTCATGTAAATACCTATAAGCTTCTTCGGAGGTAACTTTAGAATATCTTTGACCATTTTTTTCTCTATCTCCGTTTTCATCAGGAATATATCTTAAAAATGAAATAAATCTATCTTTAGGATGTAAATAGTTCGTTGATGCAAAGAATAAATCATCAGTAGTGTGAATAAAATCTCTTGTTCGAACATTCCTTGATTTTTCTATCATTTGAACCACAAAAAATTAAATTTTATATATTATCATTTAATCATCATTTAAATCATTATTAATTATCATTATCATCATTATTATTAATATTATTAATATTAAAATTTTTAATTATACTATTTTAATACTATTTTTAGTTGTAATTTAATTATAATTTTATAATTATAACAATTATTATAACAATTCATAATTATATTATATTTATATTACTTTTCATTAGGTCTTTAAGAAATTATAATAAATATTACTTTTATATTAATTATATATAATTATATTTTATATCACTAAATTTATCATGGATTTAGATATTAAATATTTGATATTAAATATTTAGATATTAGATATAATTATAAATATATTTATTAAAAATGTTATTAAAATATTATTAAAGTAATTTATTAAGCAATTTATTAAACTAATTATTAAAGTAATTATTAAAATGATTATTAAGATGATTATTAAAATAAATTATATGTATTAAAAACATAAAAATATAAAAATATAAAAAGTACAAAAGTACAGAAGTACAGAAGTACAAAAGCATCATTTTATGTGGAATTGTAATGGAAATTATTCACAAACATCTTGAAGAAAGTTTAAACTATGATGGGAGTCAAATAGAAGCTTCTTGGGCTTTTAGAGAATATGGAATAAAAGGTTCAGCTATTATAACTTGGATTGGGCCAATGAATATTATTCCAGATAATCTTAAAGATTTTGAAGACATTGGCTTAGAAATTAAATCTGATAAAATGGCTCATTTCATAATTGAACATTTTGATGAACAACCAGCTAATTTAAGAATAGCTTATCTAAGACAAAGGATCTTAGTGATGATTTTAAAAGAAGAATTAGATAAACTTTCTATAAAATCCATAAGAAAAGGAGATGACCTTTTCATTAATTCAAGAAAACTCACCGTATCAATAGCTACAGCTTCCCTTAGCTCTATGAAGATCCATTTAGGCATAAATATTACAAGTGATGGAACTCCTGATGATGTTGATACAATAGGTTTATCTGAATTAAATTCTGAATTTAATATTAATAATATTAATAGTACTGACAATATTAACAATATTAACAATAATGATAGCGCTAATAGCACTAATAGTACTAATAATACGAATAATATTACTAAAAATACTAATAAGAATACTAATAATAACACTAATAATAACCTCAATATTAATAGTAATAGTAGTATTAATAGCAATATTAATAATAATGCTAATAATAATACTAATAATAGTAGTAATGATTTTAATATATTAAATTTTATTAATAAGATTGTTAATAATTATATTAATGAATTAAAGGATATAGAATTAGATATAAGTAAAACTAATCTTTTATAAAAATTAAATTCATATATTACATGTATATTACATTTATTTGACGTTATTCAATATTTATTCAATAGTTATTCAAATAGCTATTCAATATTTATTTAATAATTTTTATTTAATAATTAATTAGAAGAAATAATTAGGAGAAAATATGAAAATAATGGTTAATGGAATCAATGCTAATTTAAGATTTTCATCTGCACATATCATCCCTGCTCATGATTCTTGTGGCTTTATTCATGGACATTCTTACTTTGTAGATATAGAAATTGAAGGAGAACGTTCTGGTGACTTTGATTTTGTAGTTGATTTCAAAGATGTTAAAAAATCAGTTAGAGCTATTTGTAAAAAGCTTGATCATAGGATTTTGATTCCAATTAAAAACAAACACATGAAATTCAAAGGAATAGCTAACTTAGAAAATGATGAAGATAATATAAGAAATGAGGAGAATATACGAAAAAATATTTATTCTTTATCTGATTTCGAAGGTTTAGATTCTATTGAATTTACAATTTCAAATAAAGAATATAAATTCCCTGTTGAAGATTGTGTTCTCTTACCTTTAGAACATAGCTCAGCTGAAGATTTATCTTATTATTTTGCAGAAATAGTTTCAGATGACCTTTCTAAAAAAGGATATAAAATAGATTCTGTAGCAGTTTGTGTAAATGAAGGCATTGGTCAAGGAGCATTCTTTAAAAAAACAGCTTAATCTTTTCAATTTTAATAGGTTTTTTCATGAAAGCACCGATTGTAGAAATTTTTTCAAGTTTTCAAGGAGAAGGGCTCCTTATAGGGAGACGGCAAATTTTTGTTAGATTTGCAGGATGTAATCTTGATTGTAGCTATTGTGACACTGCTAAAAGTAAATCAACTGAATATGGAACTCAATTATCCGTTGAAGAGATAATTAACAAAATAGAAGAGCTAAAAACTCCTGATTTACATTCTATATCATTTACTGGAGGGGAACCATTATTATATGTAGATATAATAAACGAAATAATGAAGAGGCTCAATTTTAAATTTTTATTAGAAACTAATGGAACTCTACCTGATTCACTTTCTAACTTAAATAATATGGATTATGTATCTCTTGATATTAAGCTTCCTGAACATTTTAATAATGTTAAACACGATTTAACTCAAGATAATGATTTTAAAAAATATGATATTTTTGAAAATGAAATAAAATCCCTAAAAATATTAATAGAATGGGATACAAATATATATTGTAAGATTGTTGTATTACCTTCAACTAAATTAGATACTATAAAAAATATAGTAAAAAGATTAAGCAATGAAATTCCTGAAGATATTGAAATTCCTATTGTAATTCAACCATCAAGTCCTCTGAACCAATGGCAAAATCATAAAAACAAGCTATTTGAGTTTTCTGAACTTATTGGAAAATATAATAGTGTTTTTTTGATTCCTCAAGTCCATAAAATTTTAGATATTGAATAAAACTTGAATAAAACAGCAAATAATAACAAACAGAAATAATAACAAACATCGAATATTAACAAATTAATAGTTAAGAAATTATTTAACAATTAATTCAACGATTTATTATAAATGAA
>JAISIQ010000047.1 GCA_031261945.1 Methanobrevibacter sp. | reverse complement strand
CAACATGATAGAAAAGTTAAAGAATTTAAATCTATTGTAGGATTAGGAGATGAAGATAAAATAGAATTTAGAGACGATTTAGATTAATCGTTTATTTTATTTATATTTTATTTTTCACTTCTTTTTTTACCTTTTACCCTTTACCATTTATTCTTTATCTTTTATTCATTATTCTTTATTCTTCATTCTTTTTATTTTGTTTTTAATAAATATAATTAATAATAAATTTAATAATAAATATAATTCTAATTCTAATCATAACTCTAATCATTATTCTGATTATAAAAATAGTTCTAGTTATTATTTTAATTCTAATTCTAATCCTAATTCTAAATATGATTTAATAATTAATAGCAAGGATTATAATAAATAATACTATAGAAAAAAATAATAGGAACAAATACAGAAAATAATAAAAATTAATTATTAGTTTCTGCAAAGTCGCAAGTCATTATACAATAATATAGCTTTTTTAGTATATAAAGTTTTATACATTATGAAGCTTAATATATGAGTAATAGTCATTATTCAACTTTGATAGCTATTTATCGACTTTTGAAGTGAAATTAAAAGGTTTCTAATTATTCTTATATTCCATACTTACCAAATTTTAATTCTATTTTTACTTTTTCAACTATTTATTTAATATAATTATAAATTACACATATTAAAAAACATTTAAAATTACTAATGAAATATTTATTTTCAAATGCTCTTTTGTTAAGTATATATAAAACAGTTTTATTATATGTTAAATAGGGGAAAATTATAAAAATTTTCAATAAATATTGCAAAAATGTTATATATTAAGTAGTAGATATATATGGCAGTATATAAATTTCAATTGTTGCACGATATATGGCTTATTGTATGACAGTTTTATTATATGAATTAATTGGAGGATAATATTATAGTTGATATTATAATATTTCTGAAATTATATTTTTTCAAATTAATTATAATAAGTTTTATAAATAATTTTTATAAACATTTATAAATAATAAATATATAATTGATATATAAGTAATAACTATCATAAATAAAGTAATAATTATCACTAATTACCACTAATTAATAATAATTACTAATAATTATTAATAAATTAGAGAGTATAATTAGAAAATAAAACATATTTGAGGAGGTTAAATTTGTCTCAACAAGCATCAGAGCTCTTTGATAATTTTCAAGAATTAACACCTTCAGAGTTCTTTAGAAAGAATAAACAGATGTTAGGATTCACAGGAAAAATCAGGTCTATGACTATCGTTTTTCATGAATTAATAACTAACAGTTTTGACGCTGCAGAAGAAGCGGGGATTCTTCCAGAAATTGAAATAAGTCTTAAGAGAGTTGATAAAGATCATTATGTGCTCAGACATTCTGACAATGGTCCGGGAATTCCAGAAGACTATATCATGAAAGTATATTGTACTATGTTTGCAGGATCAAAATTCAGAAATATACAATCAAGAGGTCAGCAAGGTTTAGGTTGTAGTGGATGTGTGCTCTTATCTCAAATGACTACTGGAGAACCTGCAAAAGTCATATCTTCATATAAAGAAGAAGGTGAACTCAAAGGAGTTAAATTAGAATTTAAAATGGATGTTAAAAAAAATAAAGGAATGCTCCTCAATCGAGAAAATTATGAACCAAAACATACTGGTGTTTGTGTTGAATTAGAATTTAAAGATGTATCTTACTCTATGGCAGAACAAGGGGCTTTTGAATACATAAGAAGAACCGTAATAGGAAATCCTCATGCAAAAATAATATTCACTGATCCTACAGGACATAAATATATTTTCAATCGAGCTGCAGATATGGTCCCGGTTCTTCCTAAAGAAGTTTTACCTCATCCTAAAGGTGTAACTGCCGATGATTTAATTTTTATGGCTAAACATACTGATAAAAGAAGGTTTAGAAGCTTACTCACTAGTTCTCTTTCAAGAATGTCTAATCAAAGAATAGCTGAAATAGAAGAAATTACAAAAATAGATTTAAATAAACGTCCAAAAGATATGAAATGGGAAGAAGCTGAAAGAATTGTTGAAGCTTTCTCTCAAATGAATTTCATGGCCCCTCCTACTTCTGGACTTATTCCAATTGGTGATGAACAAATTGAAAAAGGCATGAAAGAAATTCTTAAACCTGAATTTATTACTGCTACTACTAGAAAACCAGTTACATATCGTGGAGGTGTAGCTTTCATCATAGAAGCAGGAATAGCTTATGGTGGAGATTCAGGAAGGCTTGTTAATGAAACAAGGAAAGCAGAAATTATGAGGTTTGCAAATAGAGTTCCCTTAACTTTTGATCAGGGTAGCTGTGCAATAACTGAATCTTTAAAAAGTATTGATTGGAAACGTTATGGTTTAAGAGACTTAGATAATACTCCTGCTACAATTTTTGTAAACATTATTTCTACTCAAGTTCCTTATCTCTCAACAGGAAAACAAAGTGTAGCTCCAGAACCTGAAATATTACATGAAGTAAAACAAGCTACTATGAAAGTAGCAAGAAAGCTTCAAAAATATTTAAGAGCTAAAAAAGCAGCTAAAGAAGAAGCTATGAGATCTAAAATATTTGATGATTATGTTCCATTAATCCTCAAAGAATCTGCTGCACTTGCAGAAACTGAAGTTCCCGAATATAAAGAAGTTCTTGCTAAGGTCACAAAACGTTCATTAGCGGAATTATTAGGGGAAAACCCTGATAAAGCTGAAGAAGAAGTAGAAGAAGAATTTGAATCAAATAAAGATGATGGGCTTGAAGCAACAGAAGAAGAAAAAAAGAAAAGAAATCAAAAAAGTAATGAAAAGAAAGAAGAACAAAGGACTTTAGTAGATAGAGAGACTACTCTTGATGATATATGATGATGAGGAGGAATAGCTAATATGGCAAGTGTAGAAAATGATAATAATTTATCAAGGAAAGAAATAGCTTATAATAAGCTTAAAGGTTTAGGTCAGGATATCATTGATGATGTTTCTAAGAAAAACATCCCTGTTTTAAAAGTTCCTTCTCGTGGAACTTCTAATATTGTTTATGATGATGAAAAAAGGTATTTTGTATTAGGGGACAGATATGGTAAAAGGTCTTTAGGTAATGTAAAACAAATTAAAAAAATAGGGCAAATGGTTTATTTGGCTAATTTTTGTAAAGATCTTGTTCAAAGAGAGAAAACAGCTACTATACGGGAAATGTATTATGTTTCTGAAGGTTGGGGGGTCGGTTTCGATAACCAACAAGAATCTAATATTGTTGGGGAAGATATTGAAGTTACATTAGGTGTAAGCCGTGAAGATTTAGGATTAATGCCAGAAGAAGATGGAGCATCTGTTTATGGGGATTTACTTCTTCGAGAAGGAGATTTAGAAATTAATGCTCTAAGAGCAGGAAAATCAGGATATACTATTTCTCCTACAATTGATGAAGTTGAATTTGTAGATCACAATGTTAAAAGAGTAATAGCTGTTGAGACTATGGGGATGTTTCACAGAATGGTTCAAGAAAAAGCTTATAAAAAGTTTGATACTCTAATTGTAGGACTCAAAGGTCAAGCTGCAAGAGCTACACGAAGATTTTTAAAAAGAGTTAATGAAGAACTAAATCTCCCAGTATATATTTGTAATGATGGAGACCCATGGGGTTTTCACATAGCTATGGTTATTATGTCAGGTAGTGCAAAGTTAGCTCATGTTAATCATGATTTAGCTACTCCAAATGCTAAATTTTTAGGGGTCACTGCTTCAGATATTATTAATTATGAACTTCCAACTGATCCATTAAAAGATATTGATGTTTTAAGACTAAAAGAACTAGCTAAAGATCCAAGATATCAAGATACAGAATGGCAAAATGAAATTAAAAAAATGTTAAAAATAGGGAAAAAAGCAGAACAGCAAGCTTTTTCAAAATATGGTTTAGAATATGTTGTTGATACATATTTCCCTGAAAAATTAGAGGCTATGGAATAAATTTAATGATTTTTAATAGCTAATTCCTTTTATTTTACTTTTTGTTTTATTTTTTTTCTTTTATTTTTTATTTTTCTTTTTAATACATCTTTTTATATTTATTTTAATGCTCCTTATTTTTCTCATTATAATTCTTATAATTATGTTTCTTTTTCTTTTTATCCTAATTTTAATTCTATTTTTAGTTTTTGGAATAGCTTTTTATACTATAATTGTCATATTAAATTTTATTAATATCATTACAATAATATTGGATATATTTTAACTTTAACTATGGAGAAAATAATATGAAATCAATAGCTGTAAATGGATATGGAACAATAGGAAAACGTGTGGCTGATGCTGTTTCAGCTCAAAATGATATGAAAGTAATGGGTGTTAGTAAAACTAAACCTGATTTTGAAGCAAGAAGTGCTGTTGAAAAAGGTTATGATTTGTATATAGCTATTCCAGAGAGAGAAAAGCTATTTGATAAAGCAGGAATTGAAATAGCTGGAACTGTAGATGAAATGATTGAAGAAGCAGATCTTGTTGTTGATTGTACTCCTGGTAATGTTGGTCCTGAAAATCTTGAAAAATATAAAAAAGTTGGTGTTAAAGCTATTTATCAAGGTGGGGAAGATCATGATTTAACTGGATTATCTTTTAATTCTTTTGCTAATTATGATGATTCATATGGTGCAGACTATTCAAGAGTTGTATCTTGTAATACAACTGGACTTACTCGTAGTTTAAAACCAATAGATGATCTTTGTGGAGTAAAAAAGATCAGAGCTGTAATGGTAAGGCGTGGAGGAGATCCATCTCAGGTAAATAAAGGACCAATTAATGCAATAGTTCCTAATCCTCCAACAGTCCCTTCTCATCATGGTCCTGATTTAAAAACCGTTATGTATGGTGCAGATATAACAACTGTGGCTTTACTTGTCCCGACCACACTAATGCATCAACATAATTTAATGATTGAGCTTGTTGATGATGTAGCTATTGATGATGTAATAGATGTTCTTGAAAATAGATCTCGTGTATTGCTACTAAATGCAAGTGAAGGTTTAGGTTCAACAGCTGAATTTATGGAATATGCTAAAGAACTTGGAAGAAGTAGAAATGATTTATTTGAAATTCCAATATGGAAAGAGTCTCTTAATATTGTAGATGGTGAACTTTTCTATATGCAAGCAGTACATCAAGAATCTGATGTTGTGCCTGAAAATATTGATGCAATAAGGGCTATGTTGGAATTAGAATCAGATAATGAAAAATCAATAGCTAAAACCAACAAAGCCATGAATATTTTGTAAATAGCTATGAAATCCTTTTGCAAATAGATTATTTAATGGTACATTATTAGCATGAATATTTTGTAAATAGCTATGAAATCTAAGATCATTTTTGGTCCTGCTGGAAGACCTATTGATTATAAAGGAACAGCTTTTACAGCTCCATCTTATATTGCAGAAGAAGGATTATCTGCCTATGAATATCAGGGAGGTAGGGGGCTTCGAATTGGAGAAAAATCTGCTAAAGTATTAAAAAAAGAATCAGAAGCTAATGATATTTTAGTTTCTCTCCATGCTCCTTATTTTATTAATTTAGCTAATGAAGATGAAAAGAAAAGAGATAGCTCTATTGAAATTCTTTCTAAATCTGCTCAAATAGCTGAATGGATGGGGGCTTATAGAATTGTATTTCATCCCGGATATTATTCTAAAAATACTCCTGCAGATGCATTAAAAATAGCTAAAATGAATATAAATATCCTTCTTGAAAGATTAAATGAAGAAGGAATAGCTAATTTCACCTTTGCTCCAGAAACTACTGGCAAACGATCTCAACTTGGTAATATCGATGAAATAATTGATTTATGCCATAGTTTTGATTGTTTTGAACCTACTATTGATTTTGCACATATTCATGCTCGGGGAAGAGGTTATATAAAGAATAAAGACAATTATAATTGTGTTCTTTCAAAACTTGAAGATAATTTAGACATTGATGTTTTGCATTGTCATTTTACAAGAATAGAATATACTAATGCTGGAGAGCGAAGACATCATACTTATGATGAA
>JAISIQ010000126.1 GCA_031261945.1 Methanobrevibacter sp. | reverse complement strand
TTACAATTCATAATCTTAAAAAAGTGATATCATGAAAAAAGCTATTATAGAAACTGAAAAAGGTAACATAGAATTAGAATTATTTGAAAAAGACGCTCCTAATACTGTAGCTAATTTTGAAAAATTGATTAAAGAAGGATATTATGATGGATTAACTTTCCACAGAGTCCTTGATGATTTTGTCATCCAAGGAGGATGTCCTGTAGGAAACGGAACTGGAGGACCCGGTTATACAATAAAATGTGAAATAAATGATAACAAACATGGAACTGGAGCTCTTTCAATGGCACATGCTGGAAAAGACACTGGCGGGAGCCAATTTTTCATAACCCATTCTCCACAACCACATCTCGATGGTGTTCACACAGTATTTGGAAAAGTAATCAAAGGAATGGATGTTGTAAACAAAATAAAACAAGGAGACCTAATGAAAAAAGTAACTGTTACAGGTTAATCCTTTAACAACCTTATTACATTTTCTTTATTTTTTAAATATGTTGTATGCAATTTTTATACAATGAATAATATTTTTTATTATTTTTTATTATTTTTTCAATTTTAATATATTTAATATATTTATTAATCCTACTAATTCTAATAGTTCTAATAGTTCTGATTAATTTTGCTACTTTTATTATTAATATTATTAATATTGTTAAATATTATTAATAGATATATTATTAATAAATTTTTAATTAATATAGGTATTTTTTCCTTAATTTATCCATTAAACCAGATTTACGAGCATAATGGAATAAATATAGCTGTACATAACCAGCATAATTACCAAATTTATCCATTCCAAATTCACGAACTTTTGAAACAGGAATGTCTTTTCCATTAAAATAAAGATGAGAAACAATTCTTTTTATCCAAACATCAGATGGAAAAGCTTGATTAAATCCAAAACCATAAAGCAATATACAATCAGCTACTTTTGGACCAACACCAGGTAATTTCATTATTGTATCAAAAGCTTCATCATAATCCATTTTAAAGATATCAGAAATAGCTATTTCTTCACTATTAATTATTTCACTTGCTTTTTTCATATAGCTAGCCCTATATCCAACACCACATGATTTAAGATTATTAAGACAAAATTCAATGCCTTTATCGCCATTTACTCCTGACTCTATTAATTCATCTTCATAAACTTCAGAAAGAATAGCTGAACTTGGAAAGCTATTGAATGTTCCAGAGAGAAATTCATAGGATTTTCCCCATTTTGAAGATATTGTAGCTATTGATTTTGTCCATCTAGCTATTGAATTATTTGCAGAACAGATTGATGAGATA
This sequence comes from Methanobrevibacter sp., assembly GCA_031261945.1. GTDB lineage: Archaea > Methanobacteriota > Methanobacteria > Methanobacteriales > Methanobacteriaceae > Methanobaculum. The sequence continues at coordinate 1,245 of JAISIQ010000126.1, read as the reverse complement.
ATACATTCAAAAGGATCCCTTGCAATAAATAACCGAAGACCTTTACAAAAATCAATAGCTGGTTCAAGCTGTGGATCATTGCCCATAAAATCATATAATTCTCCTAAATTAAAATTAAAATCAAATATATTAGCTATTTCCTCGTAAATAGCTATTTCATCGATAGATGATGAAGATTGATTTGAAATTGGAAGTTCCCAGTCAATTTTTAAGCTATTTATATTATTTTGAGATACTTTTAATAAAATTGGAGAATTAGCTATTTCTATCAATCCACAATAGCTATTTTCTACAACCTGCCAAGGAGGTTGTGACGTTTGCCCTGATTCTTGGGTTAATTTAAGGTTTATTAAATTATTAAGTTCCATAGTTACAACAAAAATATTTAATCAACTATTCTATTAAATACCCTATTAAATACTCTATTAAATTAAGTAAGTTAAAATAAGTTAAAGTAAGTTAAATTCTAGCATTTACACCTTTTTCTTTTAGATATTTCTTAACAATAGGAACAGGATATTCATTGAAATGGAAAATACTTGCTGCAAGAGCTGCATTTACATCAGTTTGTTTAAAAACTTGATAAATGTCTTCTGGATTTCCCCCGCCACCACTAGCTATTACAGGAATATCTACTGCATCATTAATAGCTTTTGTAAGAGCTATATCATAGCCATCTTTTGTTCCATCTCTGTCCATTGATGTTAAGAGAATTTCTCCAGCTCCTCTGTCTTGACATTCTTGAGCCCAAGATACTGCATCTATACCTGTAAATTTTCTTCCTCCATACGTACTGCATTCAAACCAACAATAACCTTGATCTGTTTCTACAATATTCTTTGCTTCTTTTCCTTTTCCCTCTTTTTCATCAGATTCTTTTGGATTTTCAATATATCTTCTTTTTGCATCAATACCTATTACACAAGCTTGGGATCCAACTACCTTAGATGCTTCATAAATGAGATCAGGATTTTGAATAGCTGCTGTATTAGTAGAACATTTATCAGCTCCAGCTTTAAGCATTTTAACATAGTCTTCAGTCTTTCTTATTCCTCCCCCGATACAAATAGGGATAAATACCTCTTTTGTAACTTCTTCAACAACATGAGCCATTGTTTCTCTTTTTTCATGAGATGCTGTAATATCTAAAAGCACAATTTCATCAGCCCCATCTTCATAATATTTTTTAGATAGTTCTGCTGGTTCTCCAGCATATTTTATCTGTTTAAATTCTACTCCCTTTAC
>JAISIQ010000111.1 GCA_031261945.1 Methanobrevibacter sp. | reverse complement strand
TTGATTTTAATAGTAATGGTGATAATAATGCATCCAAGACCAAGTCCAATAGCTGCTTCTCTTTATACTCTTCGAGATCTTAATGCAGATGTTGTAATTATGCATGGGCCTCATGGGTGTTGTTTTAGGACAGCCCGCCTTCTTGAAGGCGATGGTGTAAGAGTTTTAACAACAGCTATGGCTGAAAACGATTTTGTATTTGGGGCGAGTGATAAACTTGAAGAAACCTTAAAAAAAGCAGAAGAGCTATTTAATCCAGAATTAGTAGGAATAGTTGGAACTTGTGCAAGTATGATAATAGGTGAAGATCTCAAAGAAGCAATAGCTAACGCTAATATCGATGCCACAGTTCTTCCAGTAGAATCTCATGGGGGCTTTGGAGAAGGGGATAACACTGAGGGGGCAATAGCTGTTTTAGAAGTAGCAAGCAAATATAATATCCTATCAAAAGAAGAAGCCGATCGCCAAATAAAAATGCTAAAATCAGCTACAAAAATTGAAAAAACAAGAGGAATGGCTCAAGGAGAATATATAAAACCAAATTTTGGAGATAATAAAGAAAAAATAGCTAAACTCATTATTCAAAGATTAAAAGAAGGGAAAAAAATAGCTATTGTCCTTAATGCAAAAAAAGAAACAGCTTATCTTTTTGCAGACATCCTCAATGTTGATTTTTCAAAAATCAGTGAAAAACCAACAATAATAGCTAATCTCGATGAAAATATTGGTCTTCCTCGAATCCGTGATCATGCACACAATATCAAGTCAGAACTAAATGATAACGGAATAGCTATTGATTATATTACCGGAGGATTAGATGAATATCCTATTTCTGCAGAAAATGCAGAAGAGTTCATAAATAATAATAATTTTGATCTTGTTATAGTAGCTGGAGTTCCACATGCACTAAAAATAGAAAATATTGATGTTGAATCAATAGCTATTACTGATGGGCCTCGTCTTGTCGAACCATTAAAAAATCTTGGATATAATTATGTTGTAGCTGAGTTAGATGCTCATTCAAAAACATTAGGAACTGATAAGATAGTTGATTCAGATTTTGGTACAATGCTTAGAACAGCTATTAATTGGTCTCTTGAAAAAGATTAATTTTTGATTTAAAATATAATAAAACTATAAAATTAGATATATTATTAAAATTATATTAATCATCATAATCATCATATCATGAATATAATAAAAATATTATAAAAAATATATAATTAATAAAAAATAAAATTATTAATAATGGAACTATTAATAATAAAATTATAAAAATAATAAATTATAAAAATCATAAAGTTATAAAAGTTATAATTAAGAGGATATTATGTCAAAAACAGTAGGAATGATTCTTTCAGGGGGATTTGGAAAAAGACTCAGGCCAATAACTGAAACTATTCCAAAACCACTTGTTGAGATTAAAGACGATTATACAATTTTAGATAAACAGCTATTTGATTTTAAAAATGCAGGTGTTGAAGATGTTTATCTTTTAACTGGATTTTTAAATGAAAAAATCAAAGAAAGGTATGGGAATGAATATAAGGGAGTAAATATTCATTATGTAATTGAAAATGAACCTCTTGGAACATTAAATGCAATTAGACTTGGAATGGAAGCTATACCAAAAAATACTCAGTGTATTATCCGTAACGGGGATGTAGTAGCAGATATTAATATCAAAAAGATGATTAATGAAGGTGAAAAATCTAATTATCCTTTTTTAATTTTTATAACTAAAATGCAATCTCCTTATGGTATCGTAGAAACAAGTGGAGATAGGCTTGTTTCTTTTAAAGAAAAACCAATTCTTGATTATTATATCAATGGAGGAGTCTATTTTTCTAAAGGATCTCTTGATTTTGGTGAATTTGAAACTGGAGATATTGAAAAAACACTTTTCCCTTTAATGGCTAATGAAAAACAATTAGGTTATTACAAAGAAGATGATCTATTTTGGATGGCTATTGATACTTCAAAAGAATTAGAAACTGTAAGAAAAGAATATAAAGAGCGAACAGATAAACCATGGGGATATGAGAAAGTTTTAATACTCACAGATAAATATTTAACTAAAGAATTATTTATTAAGGAAGGCTATCAAACTTCTTTCCATTATCATGAGAAAAAAGACGAAACTATGTATATAATCACTGGTTCAGGTTATATTGAGTTCAATGACAAAAAAGAATACTTTAATAAAAATGATACTATTAGAATAGAACCAAATCAACAACATTCTATTGTAGCTACTGAAAATACTGTATTACATGAAGTTTCAACCCCTTATCTTGATGATACAATCAGAGTAAATGATTATTATACAAGATAGATAATAATATAATACAAGATATCATAAAATAGTATAAGATATTATAAGTAACATAAGATAGCACAAGATAATATAAGTTAGTATAAGATAGCATAAGATAGCACTAATTAAAATAAAATAGCTAATGGCACTGAAATCATGATTACAATTATAGACTATGGTAGTGGGAACCTTAGAAGCATATCTAATGGATTTTCAAAAATAGGAGCTAATTCCACAATTACAAATGATCCTGAAATAATAGCTAATTCCGATTTTCTTGTACTTCCAGGAGTTGGTGCATTTGGTACAGCTATGGAAAATATAACTCCTTTTAAAGGCATAATAGCTGAACACATTGCTGATGATAAGCCATTTTTAGGAATTTGCCTTGGCTTACAAATACTTCTCTCAAATAGCCAAGAATCTCCAAATATAAAAGGCTTAGATATTTTTAAAGGTGAAGTAAAAAAAATACCAGAAGGAAGAAAAATTCCTCATATGGGATGGAATCAACTTAAAATAGCTAATTCCATGGATTTAAAATGTCCTATTTTAAAAGATACTAATAATCAATCCTTTTATTTTGTTCATTCTTATTATGCTTCACCAGAAAATAAAGATATAATAGCTGGAACAACTGATTATGGTTTTGATCTTACTGCAGCTTTATATGAAAATAATACTTTTGCAACTCAATTTCATCCTGAAAAAAGTGGTATTTCCGGTCTTAAAATTTTAAAGAATTTTGTTTCTTTGAATAAATAGCTATTTTAGATAATAGTTATCATTTTTTTATTATTTTTATTAATTTTTGGCACTGTTAAATATATTAGTATATTATA
>JAISIQ010000191.1 GCA_031261945.1 Methanobrevibacter sp. | reverse complement strand
ATTATCAATTATTAATTATCTTTGTTTTTATTTATGGTTTTATTCATTGTTTCTATTTTTATTTTTATTAAAATATCTTCAAATTTAGTAAATAGTGTGATTTTATGATAGTTGGAATTTTAGGATGTGGGGCAATAGCTAATATAATAGCAAGTAAATTTATGTCTAAAAATAGCAACATAAAGATAAAATATTTCTATGATCATGATGTTGAAAAAGCAGAAAACTTAGCTAGATTAGCTAATGGAATAGCTGTTTTAAACATTGAAGATATGATTGATAATGTTGATTTAGTTTTAGAATCTGCTTCTCCGATTTCTGTTGAAACATATGGATTAGATATATTAAAAAAAGGAAAAGATCTTATGGTCATGAGTGTTGGAGCACTTATGGATAATAAATTAAGAGAAGAAATGATTAAAATAGCTACTGAGAATAATGCTATAATTTATGCCCCTTCTGGAGCTATTATTGGTTTAGATGGAATTAAAGCTGCATCTATTGGCAAAATACAAATAGCTACTTTAACCACAAGAAAGCCACCACAATCTTTAGGTAAACCTGCCTCTGAAGAAGAGGTTTTATATGAAGGAAAAGCTTCTCAAGCTGTTAAAAAGTTTCCAGTTAATATTAATGTAGCTGCTGCTTTAAGTATAGCTTGTAATATGGATGTTGATGTAAAGATAGTTGTTGATCCAAATGTTGATAAAAATGTCCATGAAATTTTTATTAAAGGAGATTTTGGTGAATTTACAACCCGTACCGAAAATTTACCTTGTGAAGCAAATCCTAAAACAAGCATGTTAGCTGCTTATTCAGCTATTAAACTTTTAAAGAGCTTAAATGAAAATTTTATTATGGGGACCTAATTAAATATACTAATCAAATATACTAATTAAGTTTACTAATTAAATTATAATAATTGAATATAGTTATATTAAATAATTAATTAAATAATTATACTAAATATATTAAATAACTATACTAAAAACATTAAAGGAATTAAAATGAAAGATTATGAAGCTTATAATGATTTAAAGGTTCCTAAAGGATCTAAAATTATTTTAAGATTAGATGGGAGAAATTTTCATAGTTTATCCAAGGAATTAGATTTAAATCGCCCCTTTGACTTAAATTTCATTCAAGCTATGGAAAATTCAGCTAAAGCTATTTTTAATGAGTTTTCTCCTTCTTTTGTTTATGTTTTTTCAGATGAAATAAATATTCTACTTAAAGATATTCCTTTTTCTGGTAGAATTGAAAAATTAAATTCAGTTTTTCCAAGTTTAGCTTCAAGCTCGCTAACAATTGAATTAATTAAATCTTTTAATAGCTCTTTTAATAGCTTTAATCCCATTTTAGATAAAAAGATTCCTATTTCCTTTGATTCAAGAATAATTCCAGTAGCTATTCACGAAATTCCTAATTATTTTAAATGGAGACAAGACGAAGCATGGAGAAATTGTGTTAATGCTTATGGATATTGGACATTAAGGAAAGACCTTTCTACAAAAGACACTGTAGAAAAATTAAAAGATCTCAAATCTTCTGATATTCATGAACTTCTTTTTCAAAAAGGAATTAATTTAAATAACCTTCCAGGATATGAAAAAAGAGGAATAGCTATTTATAAATTCAATAATAATAAAAATAAATTGAATATTGATAAGGAATTACCTATATTTAAAGAAGAATTTTTTAAAGAATTAGATATTATTTAAAAATTTGTATTATTAGTATTAATAGTATTATTAATATTTTCATTATTTTCAATATTATTATCATTATTATCAGTATTTCTATCTGTATTAGTAGTATTAGCACATACTAATTGTAATAATTATAATAATTATATTTGGTGATAATAATATTAATGATATTAATGATAAATCATATAATTGAGGATTATTAAGTGAGGATTGCTAAGTGAATTTTAATAAGTTTTTTTCAAAGATATTTGGGACAAATAAATGGGAATATGAGGAAGTTCATGTTGATCATGAAGTCATTGAGGCTATTACTTATTATGCAAAGAATTCAGATCCAAATGAATTTATAGCTATTTTTGATGGGGAAATTAAGAATAAAATACTTCATATTTTTGGTTTAGTGTTTCTGCCTTCTGAATCTTCTGGAGAAGGAGCTATTATTAATATGGGAATGCTTCCGCCTATGACTAACAATTGGGGGTCTGTTCATTCTCATCCGGGACCAAGTGCCCTACCTTCTGGTACAGACTTAGTTACTTTTTCAAAAACAGGATTATTTCACATGATTATTTCCAGACCTTATGAAGAAGAAAATATATTATCTTACAATCGCTTTGGGGAATTTGCTAAGTTTAAAATAGTTTAAATAGCTATTTAAAATGATTAGAATAGCTATATGATTAAAATAAATATTATTTAATTTTTATTGTCATTTTTATTATTTTCATTATTTTTTTTTATTTTTTTATTATTATTATTATTATTATTTATTATTATTTTCATTGTATACAAATCGTATACAATAATTTTATTATTTTTATTATTATTTTTATTATTTTTATTTTTAGTAATATTTTTATCAATAATTTAAATAAAATTTAATTTTTTAATAAAATATTTAATAATATAAAATACATATGTAAATTTATAATAATATATTTAATAATAATATAATTAATAATAATTAATATTGTAATTTAATTAATATTGTAATTGCTAATGTAATTAATAAGGTATTACTAATTTAATTAATAATTAAATATAAAATTAATATAAAAATTATAATTAAACTTATATTATTCTTATAATAACTAAAATTATATTAAAATTATATTAAAATGTAATTTTTAATTAATAAATTCTTATTTCTTATTGTAAGTTTATATAACATTTAAGTAGATTTTTAGGTGGAAATGATGAAGGTTATAGTCGCAGATGCAATAAATCAGAAAGGTATTGATAATTTAAAGGAAGTAGCAGAAGTAGTTGTAGATACAGAAATCACTCAAGAAGAGCTTATCAATACTATTGAAGAATATGATGCAATAATTATTAGAAGTAGAACAAAAGTCACAAGAGAAGTAATAGAAAATGCAAAGAACTTAAAAATAATAGCTAGAGCGGGTGTAGGAGTAGATAATGTAGATGTAGAAGCAGCAACTGAAAAAGGCATCATGGTTGTAAATGCTCCAGAATCAACATCAATAACAGTAGCTGAACATACTTTAGGCTTAATGCTTTCTATTGCAAGAAAAATAGCTATTGCTGATAAATCTGTTAAGGAAAATAAATGGGAAAAAAGCAAGTTCATGGGTGTTGAATTAAGAAACAAAACCCTGGGTGTTGTGGGAATGGGAAGAATTGGTTCTCAAGTAGTTAGTAGATGTAAAGCATTTGAAATGGATGTAATTGTTTATGATCCATATTTGCCTAAAGAAATAGCTAAACAAATGGGAGTTCAATTAGCAGACCTCAATACAGTTTTAAAAGAAGCTGATTTTATAACAATCCATGTACCTCTTACTGATGAAACAAAACATCTTATTTCTACTAAAGAACTTAAAATCATGAAAGATGATGCATATATTGTCAATTGTGCAAGAGGAGGAATAATTGATGAAGAAGCATTATACACAGGTCTAAAAGAAGGTCAAATTGGAGGAGCGGCTCTTGATGTATATGAAATAGAACCTCCTGTTGATAATAAACTTCTTTCTCTTGATAATATGGTAGCTACTCCTCATATAGCTGCTTCAACAAAAGAAGCTCAAAGAGATGCAGCTATTATTGTTGCTAATGAAGTAATTGAAGTATTAGAAGGAAAAGCTCCAAAAAATGTTTTAAATATGCCTGTTGTTGATTCAAAAACATTTGAAGAGATTAAACCTTACTTAAACCTTTGTAAAAAATTAGGAAGTTTTATTACTCAATCTATAACTGGTCAAATAAAAGAATTAGAAATTGTATACAAAGGTAAGCTTGCAGAAATGCCAAATCAAGATATTTTGACTCGTACAATTCTTCAAGGAGTTCTTAATCCTGTTTTAAATGATCCAGTTAATACTATTAATGCTCCAACAATAGCTAAAGAAAGAGGAATAACTGTAACTGAAGGAAAAAGTTCTGATGCAAAAGGTTATGATGCTCTTGTTAAAGTTAAAGCTATTAGCGATGATGATGTATTTTCAGTTGAAGGAACTGATTTACATGAACCAACAATAATAAAAATCAATGATTATTGGGTTGATGTAAAACCAGAAGGGCATATGTTTATAGCTAAATATCAAGATATTCCTGGAGCTATTGGAGCTATTGGAACTAAATTAGGTGAAAAGAACATCAATATAGGAATTATGCAGGTTGGAAGAGATATGGCTGGTGGAAAAGCTATTATGATTTTAACTATTGATCAAAAAATACCTGATGATGTTATGGAAGAAGTTAAACAACTTGATAATGTTTTCGATGCAGTTGGTTTAAATCTTTAAGATTAAGGAGAAATAAATATTTTCACAGAAAATTTCCTTTTTAAGAATATAGAGATTCCGAGGATTATTTTAGGAACAGCCCCTTTTACAGGAGAAAGCTATTTTGGTCATAGATCTAGATTATATCAGTTAGATCTTCATAGAAATCCTGAAAACATAGCTAAATTAATTAAAAAATCTCATGAACTTGGAATAAAAGCTATTAATTTAACCACAGATGAAGCTCTTATTGAAGCTTATAAAATAGCTATTGGCAAGGGAATAGCTATGGATATTATAGGAATAGCTGGAAAATCAGATGTTGATTATGTTTTTCCAAACTTTGAAAAAGCAAAAGAAGTCGATTGGAAAGCGGATATAGCTATTCTCTCTGATTTAGGTGCTAAAGTTATTTTAGTTGATGAATTTTTGGTAGATGGCTATGATTGGGACTTATTAAGTGAAATTTTGAATAATATAAAAGAAAGTGGGGCTATTTCTGGGCTTATTACTTCTTTTCCATTTAAAACAACAAAAAAACTAATCAACTCTCCAATAAAAAATGATTTTGATTTTTATATGGTTCCAATTAATAAATTAGGATATATGATTGATACAGAATCATTTATGGCTGAGGAAAGAGAAGAACTTTCTAATTTGCTTCAAGATTTGGATAAAAGAATAATAGCTAATAAAACATTAGCTTGTGGAATCCAACAACCTAAGGATGCTTTTAATTTTTTAAAAACACTTGATTATATTGATATGGTTTCTGTTGGAATTGGATCAGAAAAAGAAGCAGAAGATAGTTTTAATATTTTGAAAGATATTTAATATTTTATTTTTAAATAATTATTTCTTCATTTTTTTTATTTTATTTAGTTTTAATTATCATTTATTTAATTATCTTGTCTTTCTTTTATAATTTTTAAAAATTCTGTTGAATCTTCAGATTCTTTTAATTCCCATGATCTTATAACTGGAATTCCATCTAAAGATTCTTTTATTTTTTCATTATTTATAATAAAGAATGATTCGGAATTTGTAATTAAAGAAAGGTCTTTTAAACTAATAGCTATTTTATGCAATGTTTTAGGAGTTCTATTTTCTTCTAAACTAGCTATTAATGGAGAACCATTTAAAAAGTTAGGTGTATCTGAATCCAAATTATTTTCTAATTTAGCTAATGCATCAAAAGGAGTTTTTTTTGTTTCTACTACTCCAAATCCTAATTTAGTCAAATCTTTTGTCTTTGTATTCACTGGGTTATTCTTTTTTTCATTTAAATCTCCTTTTTCATCTTTTTGAAGAGTTTTTTCTTCAGGAACTTCAAATAAATTGATATCTACTGTTATTTTTGTATTTAAAATATCTTCAAGCAGAATAGCTGTTTCAGAATTTGCTCTAACTATTCCATTTTCATACTTATAAATAGTTTCCCTTGAAACATGAGCTAAATCAGCCAAATCTTTTAAAGACATAGAATATTCGTCCCTATATTCTCTAAGAATATCTCCATTTATATTAACAAAATATCCTCCTCTATCTGCTAAAACATCAGGATATTCATCATATAATACGATATTTTTTAGTGTTTCAATTCCAATAGCTGGAATACCATGTCTGTCATAAACAACATCTTCTTCTAATTCATAATTTCGGGATTTAATTCCTACAATAAGAGGGGATGCAAGAAATGTCGCAGCTACTTTCCTTATTTCATGAACATGAGCTTCATTCATACTATCAATATTAACCAATACTTTAAGTAAAAGAAGAAGTAATTTTTTCCGAGCAGCCATATCAAAACAACTTTGATGATAAACACCAGAAGTTTCAAAACCACTTCCTGTTAATAGCTGATTTATTTCTTGTATAACTTGATTCCTATTTTGTGTTTCCATAGGAAAACCTCATTTATTTTTATTATAATTAAAATTGCTTATTTTATTAGTATTATTATTAGTGTTACTATTAGAGCATTAATATTAGTATTAATAGTGGTATTAATAAGAATATTAGTATTAGTATTAATATTAGCAGTAGTATTGATATTAATATTATTAATATTATTATTATTAATTTTATTGTAATTACTTATGTAATTAATTATATTAGTATTAGTAGTATTAATTATATTATTTATTAATGAATATCTTAATAGGATATCTTATATAGAATATTTTAATAATATTTTAATAGAATATTAATAGAAATATATCGTATATTTAAGTGTATATTTAATCTGTATATTATGCCTTATTTTATGATTATAGGTTAATTTATACTAAATAGGATTAATTTATACTAAAAGGTGATTTTATAAACTTTCTTCACATAGGTATTGATGATACAGACTCTCCAGAAGGAATGTGTACAACATACTTAGCTTCAAAAATAATAGCTGAACTAAAAAAGGAAAAAATAGCTATTCATTCTCATCCTCATCTCATACGTTTCAATCCATTTGCAAGATTTAAAACAAGAGGAAATGGGGGAGTGTCATTTAAAATAGCTATTGACAATTACACTCCATCAATTATGGAAATAGCTAAAAATATAGTTCTAAAAAATGTAGAAGAATTATCTCAAATGGCTCATGAAAATACAAATCCTGGAGTTGTTTTTTATGAGGGGGAAATCACAGAAAAAATGGAAAATTATGCAATGAAAGCTATTCATTCAATCATAACAATTGATGAAGCCGAAAAATTTGCAAAAAGCATTGGGGCTGAAATTCATAAGTTTAAAAAAGGAAGGGGAATTATTGGAGCTATTGGAGCTATTTCATGTCCTTTAAACAAAGAAAATAGTTCAGATTATACTTATGAACTCCTTACTTATCGAAACAAAGAAAACTATGGGAAACCAAGAGCTATTGATCAGGATTCTGTTAAACAGATGAATGAAAAGACTTTTCCAGATACATTTGAAAACATAGATGGGAATTATATAGCTATTGAACCAAGAACTCCATGTCCAATTCTTTATGGAATAAGAGGAGAAAATCCAGAAATCCTAAAAATAGCCAAATCCATAGTAAAAGTTACAGAACCAATCGATTCATATTGTATTTTCAAAACAAACCAACACACTGATATGCATCTTCAAAAAATAGCTAAAATATCAGATATGGAAAAATATGGATGTTACATTGTTTCAGGTCATCTAAAAGATGATCCTCATGTAATTGAAGGAGGTCATGTCTTTTTTACTTTAGAAGACGGCTCTGGAGAAATTGAAGCAGCAGCTTATGAACCAACAAAAGACTTTAGAAAAATCATTCAAGAGCTAATTAAAGGAGATCAAGTTCAGCTATTTGGTGGAATTGGTTGTGGAGAAACTTTTAACATTGAAAAAATCAAAATAATTCAATTAAAGAATAAAATCACTTTTCAAAATCCTATTTGTATTTGTGGAAAAAGGATGACTTCTGCAGGTAAAAATAAAGGATTTAAATGTAAAAAATGTCATCATACTCTTCCAGATGGTGAAAAAATAGCTATTTCCAAAGAAAGATCTTTAAAAGAAAATAAATTTTATGAAACTCCAGTTTCTGCAAGAAGACATTTAGCAAAACCTTTAATTCGAATGAAATAGTTAAATAAAAAGTAAACAATCGGGATTTTTATGATTTCAGAGGAAATAGCTAAGAAAATATCTAAATTCATAGTAGATTTAAAATATGAGGATATTCCTGAAATAGCTATTAAAAAAGCTAAAATTTGTTTAGTTGATTATTTAGCTGTAAGAAATAGGGGAATGAAAGAAGAATCAACGAAAATAGCTATTAAAACAATGAATCAATTGTTATATTCTTCATATTCTTCATATTCTCAATATTCTCAATATTCTCTTCAAGGTTCTCCTTTAATAGAAGGATTTATCAATGGAATAGCTTCGCATACTCTTGATTTTGATGATGGTCATAAAATTGCTCAATTACATCCAGGAACTGTTGTTTTTTCATCAGCAATAGCTATTTCTAAAGATAAGAGTGCTAATATCACTGGAAAAGAGTTTTTAGAGGCCATTATAGTAGGATATGAAATAGCTATTCTTTTAGGAGAAATAGCTAATCCTCATCACAGAAATCAAGGATTCCATAGCACAGGAACTATTGGTACTTTTGCAGCAGGAGCTACAATAGCTAAACTTCTAAAACTCAACATAAGTCAGACAATAGCTACTCTGGGTCTTTGTGGAACTCAAAGTGGGGGACTTTTAGAGTCAGATCATCAAGGAACAATGGGAAAATCCCTCCATGTTGGAAATGCTGTTTATAATGGAATACTTTCTGCTTTTTTAGCTAAAAATGGTTTTTCTGCTCCTAAATCTATTGTTGGAGGAAAAGAAGGATTTTTAAAAGCTATGGCAAAAGATAGCTATGATGAATTAAATGAAAAAATAGCTAAAAATAATAGCTATTTATCTGATTATTTAAACCAAGAACTTGGTAAATTCCATATAACTGAGGTTTATTTCAAGAAATATCCTGTTTGTAGGCATTTGCATTCAGCTATTGATTCTATAATAGCTTTAAGATCTAAATTAATTGAAAAATATAATAACTCTGATAAAAATTCTTCTTTTGAGAATATTGTTGATAAAATTATTAATACTATTGATGAAATAGCTATTGAAACTTATAAAATAGCTGCAGAACATAATAATTATGATCCTAAAACTAAAGAAGATTTAAAACAAAGCTTACCTTATTCAATAGCTATTGCATTCGTGTTTGGAGATCTTAATTTAGATATACTTGATAATTTTAATATTTATAATAATAGTAATAC
>JAISIQ010000118.1 GCA_031261945.1 Methanobrevibacter sp. | reverse complement strand
TAGTGGTAATTAGTGATAATTATTACTTTATTTATGATAGTTATTACTTATATATCAATTATATATTTATTATTTATAAATGTTTATAAAAATTATTTATAAAACTTATATAATTATCTGAAAATATATAATTTCAGAAATATTATAATAATCAACTATAATATTATCCTCAAATTAATTAATATAACAAAAAATATAACAAAAATGTCATACAATATATCCATATATCATGCAACAATTGAAATTTATATACTGCCATATATATCTACTACTTAATATATAACATTTTTGCAATATTTATTGAAAATTTTTATAATTTCCCTCTATTTAACATATAATAAAACTGTTTTATATATACTTAACAAAAGAGCATTTGAAAATAAATATCAAGATTAATAAAAGAAAAAATTGTATAAAAAGTATTAAAATAAATATAAAAAGTATTAATATGATTTTTTATTATAATCATTGTTATTAATTATTAGATCATATTTAGAATTAGGATTAGAATTATATTTATTATTAATTATGTTTATTAAAAACAAAATAAAAAGAATAAAAAAATAAAGATAAAAGATAAATGATAAAGAATAAATGATAAAGGGTAAAAGGTAAAAAGGGTAAAGGATAAAAAAAGAAGTGAAAAATAAAATATAAAAAATATAAATAAAATAAACGATTAATCTAAATCGTCTCTAAATTCTATTTTATCTTCATCTCCTAATCCTACAATAGATTTAAATTCTTTAACTTTTCTATCATGTTGTTTGCTTTCTAAAAAGCTATAAACAGATTTATGTCTTGCTCCATTTAAAATCATTTCAACTGCTTCTTTTGCAACCATGACATTTTCAAGTTCTCCTATTAGTGAAACAGTTTTTCCATAAATAGCCATATCAACATCAGCCATACTAATGATTAATTCTCGTGTTTTACCTTCTTGACCTATGATTCTTCCTTTTTGTCTAGATAATGCTTTTTTAGATTTTCCAACATAAAGGGTTAATTTGATTATTTCTAAATAAACATCATCTTCATTAAGTTTAATAGCTATTTCGGGATTAAATCCTCTTGCAATAGCTTTGATAATATAATTAGTTTTCCAAACCCCTAATGGATCTTCCATAGCTTCAGTATCTGAAATAGCCACTACTCCTTCTTCTCCATCAATATCTAAGTGAGTTTTAGTTAAATTTTCAATTTTTTCTTTAGTTTCCCCATTAGTTCCGATTAAAGCCCCTATTCTGTCTCTTGGAACTTTAAGATATTCTGTATTTTGCAATTATACACCTCATAATTAACACATAATTCTTTAAATCAAATAACACTAACAACAATAGTAACAACAATGACAATAATGACAATAATGACAATAATGACAATAATAATGATAATAATAACAACGACATAAGTAATAGGTAACAATAGCAATAATATTAATATTAATATTAATATTAATAACAGCGATGATGATAATAATAATAATTCAAATAATACTATCAATACAAATTGATAATATACTAAACATAATAATACTAACTAAATAATACTAACTAATTTAAATAAATATCTTTATTTAAATCTAAATCTAAATTTAATTTATTTTTAATTTCATCAAGAGTTATAGATGCTCCTAATTTTTTGAATTCATTATGAATAGTATTTAAATCCCTGACAAGTAAATCATTAGCTATTGGATGATCTTTAACAACAGACTGTGAAACATCAATGATAACAGGATATTCATCTTTATTTAAGATATTGAATGTGGATAAATCCCCATGAACTAAATTAGCCTTATTAATAAATTTATTCAGTTCAATAAGAAGTTTATCCAAAAAATCATCAGGATCTAAAGGATTTTGGTTTCTTACAGTTTGTGCAGGATTACCAATCTCATCACCAATGAATTCTAAAAGTAATACATTGTTCATAGCTATTATTGGTTCTGGAACACTAATTTTTGCATCATAAGCCCTTGTTAAATTTCTAAATTCCTTACTAGTCCATGCAGTAATAAGTTGCCTTTTATTATTTAATTTAATTTTAAATCTTGGATCTCCTTCAATATAATATTGCATTTTTTTAAAATCAGAAGTAGCTATTCTGTAAATTTTAACAGCAACATAAGAATCAGCTATTTTATCATCTTTAAGACCTTTTAATACATTAGCTTCTTTTCCTGTACTAATAGCTCCATTTAAAATAGCTAAATAATTTTGATTAGCTAATTTATAAAGAGTTTCAAGAGTTTGTTTATCAAATATCTCACTACTTACTCTTCTATCTTCAATACTCTTTAATCTCTTTTTAGAAATAAGCTTTTGTAAATCTTCGTCAGCTTTAGCTATTTTAGGATCCATAACAACTCTGTAGAACAATATTATAATTAATAGATTAATAAATTAATGACTTAATGGCTTAATGACTTAATAAATTAATTAGTAAATTATTAAATTAATAAATAATAAGTTAATAAATTATATTTTGTATTAATAATACATTACATTTTTAAATAGCCTTTTCTTTCAAGCCAATTGGATTCTGTTCTTGTATATCTCCAAATAACATCCGCTTTCTCATCAGATTGGAAATCCCATGGTTTAACTAAGACTACATCCCCTTCCCTAATCCAAATTCTTTTTTTCATTTTTCCAGGAATACGAGTCATTCTAATATGTCCATCAGAGCATCTTACTTTTAATTTTCCATGACCCATAATTTGTTCAACTAATCCAGGTATTTCTCCCCTTCTTGGTGTTCTTACTCTTTTAAATTCTTGTGTTGGTTCCTCTCTTGCCAAAAACTCTCCTCCTCATAAATGTGAATGTAAATGTAAATCTAAATGTGAATATAAATCTAAATATTACTATTATTTATTATTACTATTATTATTTTTATTTTTTTATTATTTTTATTAATATTTTTATTATTAATATTGGTATTATTAGTTATTAGTATTTTAGTTATTAGTATTAATAATAGTATTAATAATGATTATTAAATTAATAAATTAAAAATATAATAAATATTATTATAATAAATATTAAAAATTATAATTTGAAATATCAAATCACTATTTAAAATATTACTATTTAAAATTATATTAATATATAAAATAATAATAAAATAATACACTAAAATAATAACTAAATGCAATTATAATTAATTTTATAATTAATTTAATATAATATTATAAAATATATTTCTTTTTATATAAATAGTTATAAACAGTGCAAAAAAATATGAGGAAAGTAAATGGGAACTGAATTTTTAAATATAAAAGAGGTTGATGAAGCAAAAAAAATTATTAAAAAGCTATTTAATCAATATTATGCTCCAAAATCAGAGAAAATAGATATTGAAAATAGCTATAATCGTGTGATATTTAAAGATATTATTAGTTCTATTGATTTACCTCCGTTTAACCGTTCATTAATGGATGGATTTGCAGTTAAGGCCGAAGATACATTTGGAGCAGATGATGAAAATCCAAAAGAGCTAAAATGTATTGATAGTATTGAAGCTGGTTCTTTCAGTGAAAAAACAATAGAACATGGTGAATGCATAGAAATAAGCACTGGAGCCCCAATTCCAAAAGGTGCTGATGCAATAGCTATGGTTGAATTTAGTGAAAGAGAAGACAATGATATATTTATTTTAAAAAGTGTAGCTCCAAGACAAGATTTAGCTATTAAAGGCTCAGATATAGCTAAAGATAAATTGCTTTTAAAAGAAAAAACAATTTTAAGTTCTGATAAAATTGGAGTATTAGCTGCTCAAGGAATAAAAGAAATTGAAACTTACAAAAAACCAAAAATAGCTATTATATCCACAGGAAATGAGTTAATAACTAGTGTAAATTCATTAGAATATGGAAAAATATATGACACAAATAGCTATTCTATACAAACAGGAATAATAGATAATGGCGGAGACGCAGAAATAAAAGGAATAGTTAAAGATGATTATGATCAATTAAAAGATAAAATAGAAGAATCTTTAGAAGATTCTGATATTGTTATTTGTTCTGGTGGAACTTCTGCAGGAGTTGGAGATGTGTTACGCCATGTTTTAGATGAAATTGGAGAAGTAATCATTCATGGAATCTCTGTTAAACCTGGAAAACCAACTATTGTAGGAATAGTAAATAATAAATTAGTTATTGGTTTACCTGGAAATCCAGTTTCGGCACTTATTATTTTTTATGTATTTATAGTTCCAAATATTAGAAAATTAGCTGGTTTAAATGAAATTGAAGAAAATAAAATAACTAAAGCTATTTTAACTAAAAGAATCCATACTCCTAAAGGTAGAATGCAATATAGTTTAGTTCAAATAAAAGAAGGATTAGCATATCCCATAATGAAAGATTCAGGAGCTATTACTTCATTAGCAGATGCTGATGGATATATTAAAATTCCAAAAATGGTAGAATTAGTAGATGAAGGCGAAGAAGTAGAAATAAGATTATTTAAATAATTAAATAAAAAATAGAAAAAAGTAAATCAGAACTAAATAGAATAATAACTAGAGAAATAAATAGAATAATAAATAGAAGAATAAATTAAAGAAAAAAGAAGTGATTAAATGAAAATTGAAGATAAAATTATAGAAGAAGAAAGATTAGCTATTATCAATTATAAAGGTTCAGTAGAAGATATGGGAATTCTTCTTAGTAAACTTACAACATGGGCAGAAATTAATGAAATAGAATTAACAGGACCCCCATTTGCAATATATTATACAAGTCCTGAAAAAGTAGCTCCTGAAGAAATGATTTATGATATGGGATTTCCAGTGGCTAAAGATACAGATTTAGAAGATAAAGATGAAATTAAAGTAGTTGAATTATTAGAACATAGAGTAATAGCTACAACTCACAAAGGATCTTATAAAGGATTATCCAAAGCATATAAAGAAATGGTTGAATTTTCTATCAAAAATAACTATGATATAATTGGATCTCCAAAAGAAGTTTACTTCAACAGCCCCCATGAAGTTCCTGAAGAAGAATTATTAACTGAAATTCAATTTCC
>JAISIQ010000067.1 GCA_031261945.1 Methanobrevibacter sp. | reverse complement strand
TAATCATCAGTTGGTGAAACTTCTCCTATTCTTTTTCCTGTGACTTTTTCATTTGTGATAATCATATCTAATATTTCGCCATCACCTTTTCCAAAAGCTGTAAGAGCAGCCACATTAGGTCTTGTAATCAGTTTTTCTAAAAATCCTGCAGCTGTTATTTCTGGACTTATTACTTTATCGATTCCTACCTTTTTAAATGCTTCTTCATGGTCAGGATTACTAACACGAGCTATTACTTTGGGAATCCCGTAATTTTTTACTAAAATACTTGATAACAAGTTTGCTTCATCATTACCAGTAGCTGCAACAAAAAAATCAGCTTCTTGGACATTAGCTTCTTCTAATGTTTTAGTATCAGTACCATTTCCACAAATAACTAATGCATCTAATTCAATAGCTGCATTATTACATAAAACTTCACTATTTTCAATAATAGTAATATCATATCCATCGTCTATTAATAACTCTGCAAGGCTAAGTCCTACTCTCCCTGCACCCATTATAACAACATACATTTGTTCACCTTGTATATCCATCTTACTTTATTATATTTCATACCTAAATATCTCATACCTTAAATATTTCATACCTTAAGCTTTTTATATTTATTTATTAATAAGTTTTTCTTGAAGTTTTTATTTTGAATATTTCTATTAAACTTCTTAAAATTACAAGTACAGGGATAATTTCAAGCCTACCAATCCACATATTGAAAATCATCATTATTTTTGCCCCATATTCTAAGGATCCATTTATTATTCCAGTACTAAGTCCTACATTCCCTTGAGCTGATGTTACTTCAAATAATGAGTTCATGCCATCATATCCATGTAATACAAGAACTATCCAACCTAAAAATATAAAGAAAAGATATAGAACTATGTATGTACTGGCTTCTTGAATCTCATTTTCTTTAATTTGTTTATCTGCAATCTTTACAGTCACTACTCTGCCTTCTGGGGAAATTATATTAAGTATATTTTTATAAATTCCTCGAAGTGATGTAATCACCCGACTTAATTTAATTGCACCAACAGTAGACCCTGCTGAAGCACCAATTAACATTAAAAATAGAAGAATAACTTCCATTATTGGTTCCATAAGAGTTATATTAGTAGTACTATCAATATTAGCACCAGTAGTAGTAATAGCTGAAATAACATGATAAACAACATTCATTGGCATAAAAGTAGTTGCAAAGTAGATTATAATACTAGCTATTATAATCAAACAAATCATTATTTTAAATTGTAAATCTTTTAAAATAGCTATTCCTTTGGTTTTAAAAGCTCTATAATGTGTTAAAAAGCTTGTTGCGCCTAAAATCATTAAAAAGATAGATATTAAGTAAAAAATATTGTTATTATAGAATCCCATGTTTGCATTTTTTATAGACATTCCACCAGTAGCTATTGTGGTGAAAGCATTATTTATTGAATCAAATACAGGCATTCCAGCTATTAAAAAGAGAATTACTCCGATTAAGGTATAAATAAAATATATTTGAAGAATTTTCTTCAATGTATTAAACATACTTGGTTTTATTTTTTCATCTCTTGCTTCGGATTGATAAAGACGAGCAGCTGCTTTTCCTGAATGAATAAAAATAGCTATTATAAGGACAACTACTCCTAAACCACCTACCCATTGTTCTAAACTTCTTAAAAATAAAATTGATTTTGGTAGGATTTCGACATTTTCAAAGATTGTAAAACCACTACTTGTCCAAGCAGACATATTTTCAAAGAAAGCATCTAAAAAAGAGATATCTAATATTATTAACATAACTAAACTTCCAACAAAAGCTGCCCAAAGCCAAGCTAAGGAAGAAATCATCATCCCATGCTTTAAACGGACTTTATTTTTGTGTGTGTCTATTCCAATAGCCTTTGAAAGAACTGTGCCTAATCCTATGGATATAATAGCTGGAATTATGAATCCTATCAAATGATGATGCTCTTGGTAGATAATAGCTATTATAATCGGGATTAAGATTATAGCTCCTATTCCTTGCATGATTTTTCCAAGAAAGTAGGCAATAATTTTAATATCTTTTTTATTAATATACCTCATCAATTATCATATGATTTTCATATATAAATAAATTTTCATAATTAATTATATAATAATACTATAATTATCAAAGTTATTATCCAAACTATTATAATAATTATTATTATTAAAACTAATATTAAAACCAAAATTAAAATTAATATTAAACTTAATATTAGAAAAATCAATATTAGAAAAACTAATATTAGAATTAGAATTAATAGGATTAATAAAATTAATAGAATAAGCAATAGAATAAGAAATATAAGAACTAATAGAAGATTTAATAAAATTATTAATAGAACTAATTACTAATAGAATTATTAATTTAAATGAAAATAAGTTAAGTAAAAATAAGGGATTTCTTAAAAGAGAAAAAATCAGTAAAAAATTGGTAAATAAATAATAAACAAATAATAAACAAATAGTAAATAAAAAATAAATAAAATAAATAAAGTAAATAGAATATTAGCTATTCTATTACCCTATTATTTTATAATTATTCTACAATTTCGCCGAAAGCGAACTTTCTGCGAGTTGCATTTACTTTAACTTTAACTTCTTGACCGACTTCAGCACCAGGGATAAAAATAACAAAGCCATCGACTCTAGCTATTCCGTCTCCACTTTTACCTTGGTCTTCAATTTTAACATCGTACTCAGTTCCAACTTCCACTGGACATGAGAACTCTTCTTGTCTATTATAACTATCTTCAAACATTTGATCTCATCCTAGACAGGTCTTAAATTATATATTCCTGTCTAATTAACAATGCAAAAGTAGTAATAACATAAAAATTAATTTAAGTAATAATTAAAATGTATATAAATTTATAATGAAAAATAATAATAAAAATAAGAATTATTAAGATTATTAATAAAAATATAATTATTCAATTAATTCAGAAAAAAACCTATGATATACTTTATTTTATGCATTATATAAAAAATGTTTTTCAATGTATATAAAGCTATCTAATTTTATTTATTAATTTTATTGTAATATTAGGACTAATACAAATTTCATTGGCAATTATTACTCATATATTTTATTAATAGCTATTTAAATAGCTAAATAACTGCTTAAAATCAATATTTATATCATATAATAAATTTTACCTATTTATGGAAAAAATAAACATGGTTATGATTTTTATGGTAGTGTAAAAAATTATACAAAAATTTAATTATAATTTAATTATAAATAAAATATAAGTTAATGTATAAAATAAAAATTCAATAGGTTTGGATTTTGGTTTGGTTGAAATAATGAAACATAAAACATGGATATTTTTAGCTATTGGCTTGTTGATTATGGCAGTTATGCTGTATTTCGTTGGAATTGATCAAGTAATCGAGGC
>JAISIQ010000060.1 GCA_031261945.1 Methanobrevibacter sp. | reverse complement strand
GTAGAACAAGCTAATTTAGCTTTTGATGTTCTTCTTCATTTAGGAACTTTATTTGCTGTTGTTGGATATTTCTTTAATGATATAATAGCTATGATTAAAGCATTTTTTTTAAGTATAGCCGATATATTTAAAGGCAATTTCAAAAAAGGATTTAAGGAAGATAACTACAAAAAATTAGTGTGGTTTGTAATAATAGCTACTATTCCTGTTGGTATTGTAGGAATACTCTTTGATTCAGAAATAGAAGCAATATTTGATAATTTGACTATTCCTGCATTTTTCCTCCTTATAACAGGAGTCTTACTTTATATATCTCAAAGAATGACTTCTGGAACAGTAGATGAGAATAATTTAGGATTAAAAGAAACAATTATGGTGGGTATTGGTCAAGCGTGTGCTATAATTCCGGGACTTTCTCGTTCTGGTACTACAATAGCTAGTGGATTATTTATGAATTTAGATAAAGAGTTTGCTGCAAGATTTAGTTTTCTTTTATCTATTCCAGCTATTTTAGGAGCTACAATTTTCCAAATAAAAGATATTGGAGCAGGTTTTGATGCTAATATGATAGCTTATATAGTTGGTTTCTTAGCTGCTTTGATTTCAGGCTATTTAGCTATTAGTTTGCTTTTAAAATTAATTAAAGAAAGAAGTTTAGATGTATTTGCTTATTACTGTTGGATTGTTGGTGCTGGAATTTTAATTTATATATTTTTATTTTAATAGCTTATTTTAATAGCTTTCAATAGCTATTAATAGCTATTAATTTTAATATTTATGCTTTTTAAACTTCTAATTCTGAATAAAGCCAAATTAATTGATTTTTGAGGAGGTACAGAGAAATAATAAATATATATGGTAGAACTTCCCATATTTACTAATAGGAAAAAAACTTTATTCTCTTATCATGGTGATAATTTTTATAAGAGAGAGTAAAACTGAAATAACTATAATAGCTATTTCTAAAAGTTTGTATCTCATAAATATCACCCCCTAATCTACTTTTATAGTAGTTAGTAGAAGCGAAAAAGAAAAAAAACACTTAGTGTGATGTGTTTTGTTGATATCTTTCTTACTCCTCTATTTTTATTCATTAAGCTAAAAATAGGAAGCCTACCAATTAAATATATTAGTAATTCATATTATAAAAAAGTTTATATATTACAACATATATATTATAATCTAGTGTGATGTGTGTTGATATCTTGGAAGCTTCCAATTTTTATAAGCTTCCATTTTACTTCACAAATACTAGTTTTTTTTTAAATATTTTCGGAATTCTTTATTTATTAATGTAAACATTAGTAGGTATTGTTTTTTTAATTAATTCTTTTGTTTTCATTTAATCTATTTTATTATTCTTTGAGTATTATTATAGTTATTCAAATTTTATAATTGTTTTTGACAAAACCTCCATTAAAAATATATACTATAGCTATAAAATAAGTATATCTATAGCATATAATTATAAAAATCATTACAAAAATCATTATAATTAGAAATAATAACATAATAACAATTTACATTAGAAATTTACATTAGATTATTTTAAATTATTATTAATAAAAGGTGAATAAATGTTTAATGGAGTAAAAACTTACGGATCTGACGACTTATTAAAGGAATTGAAAGGAAAAGATAAAAAACCATTTTTTGCTTGTGTAATAGCTACAACTGATACAGCATCCATCCCAGGAATAACTGGTGCGGGTGCAACAACTGAACTTATGAATTACACTCCTGCAGGAGATGTTGAGCTAATTATACGAGGAGAACTTAGGTGTTGTGATATTCCTCCTCAAACAATTGTTGATGGTGCTTCAGCTCCGACTCCAGCTATGCTTACAAAAGCTTCTCTTGAATTAACTGATGTTCCTTATTTAATGATTGATGCAGGAGCTCAAATAAAACCAGATGCTCCTTTTGCTCTTGTAAATAATGAAGTTATTACTGAATTTGGTGGAAATATTAAAGATGGAAAAGGAGTAAAAAATCCTAAGAAAATATTCGAAGATTCTAAAATAATAGCTAAAGAACTATTAAAAGACTATGATTATCTGGTTATTGGTGAAAGTATTCCTGCTGGAACCACAACTGCTCTTGGAATACTTACAGCTCTTGGTTATGATGCAAATTTCAAAGTTAGTGGATGTATGCCCGAAAATCCGCATGACTTAAAGAAAGAAACTGTAATGGAAGGAATAGCTAATGCCAAAATAGCTATTGGAGAAGTTGATCCATTTGAAGCAGTAGCTGCTGTTGGGGATCCTATGATTCCAGCTGTTGCAGGAATGGTAATTGAAAGCACAAAAAATAATACTCCCGTAATTCTTGCTGGTGGAACACAAATGGCTGGTGTTTGTGCATTTATTAAAGCTATTGAGCCTAATTTCGATTTTTCAAAAATATGTCTTGGAAGTACAGTTTTTGTAGCTAAAAATGAAACTTCAGATTTAATGAACATTATAAATCAAATTGGAGATATTGATGTTCATGTTGTAGATCCGGGATTTGAAAAAACAAATCATGAGGGTCTTAAAAATTATTTAAAAGGCTTTGTAAAAGAAGGAGTAGGGGCTGGAGGTTCTATGTTAATGGCTCTACTTTTAGGTTATCCAATAGAAGACATAAGAGAAAAAATAGTAGATGTATGCGAATAATAATTAATAGCTGATTAAATGATTTGTTTAGGGATTGAAGGAACAGCTGAAAAAACAGGAGTAGGAATAGCTGATGATAATGGAAATATATTAGCTAATGCTGGAAATCAGCTATTTCCAGAAGTCGGAGGAATTCATCCAAGAGAAGCAGCTGAACATCATGCTAAATGGATTCCTAAATTAATTCCTAAAGCTTTATCTCAAGCAAATCTTGAACTTAAAGATATAGATCTTATTTCATTTTCAAAAGGCCCTGGTTTAGGTCCAGCTCTTAGAACAGTAGCTACATCTGCAAGAACTCTAGCATTATCTATAAATAAGCCAATAATTGGTGTAAATCATTGTATTGGGCATATTGAAATTGGAAAACTCGATACTGGAGCTATTGATCCTGTTTCTTTATATGTTAGTGGAGGAAATAGTCAGGTAATAGCTTATGAATATGGAAGATACAGAGTATTTGGTGAAACATTAGACATAGCTATTGGAAACTGCTTAGATCAATTTGGAAGAGAAACAAACCTTGGACATCCTGGAGGTCCTGTAATAGAAGAATTAGCAAAAGATGGAAATTATACAGAACTTCCTTATAGTGTTAAAGGAATGGATCTTTCTTTTTCAGGTCTTCTTAGTGCAGCTATTCGAAAACACGAAAAGGAAGTATTAAAAAAAGATATATCAAAAGATATATCAATAAAAAATGATATATCAAAAGAAAAAATAGCTATTGAAGATATTTGTTATAGTTTACAAGAAACAGCTTTTTCAATGCTTACAGAAGTAACAGAAAGAGCCTTATCTCATACAAAAAAAGAAGAAGTAATGCTTTGCGGAGGAGTAGCTGCAAATAAACGACTTAGAGAAATGTTAGCTATTATGGCAGAAGAACACTATGCTGAATTTTTCATGCCAAAAATGGAATATTGTGGTGATAATGGAGCTATGATAGCTTGGCTTGGAATATTAATGAATAATAGCTATGGTCCAGACAAAATTGAAAATACTAATGTAATTCAAAGATTTAGAACTGATGAAATCGATGTTCCATGGGTAAAAACTTCAACTAAGAAAATAGCTATTCCTGAAGATATGATAGCTAAAGGAGCAGAATCAGATATTTATTCAAGTTCTTGGTTAAATAAAGAAGCTATTATAAAAAAAAGAAACCCAAAATCTTATAGAACACCTGAAATTGATAATAAAATAAGAAAAAGCAGGACTAAAAAAGAAGCTAAGCTATTATCTCATGTAAAAGAAGCAGGAATCAGATCTCCAATTCTTTATGATGTTGACTTAGCTGATTCAGCTATTGTTATGGAAGCTATTGATGGAAAGCTATTTAAGGACATTGATGATTCAGCTATTGCAAAGAAATTAGCAATAGCTATTGGTAGGGATATTGGACTTATGCATCAAATAAACATTGTCCATGGTGATATTACAAGCTCGAATATTTTAATAAATAGTGATAATTGTCCAATATTCATTGATTTTGGTTTGGGAAAATATTCTAACTTAATAGAAGATAAATGTGTTGATTTACTTGTTTTAAAAAAATCTCTTCAAAGTATTGATTATAAAATTGCAGGTAATATTTTTGATAATGTTCTTGATGGTTATATTAATAGTTACGAGGATAATGATTTAAATAAAGATAAAATAATAGCTAAAATAGCTGAAATTGAAAGTAGAGGGCGATATACTCATTGATTTTCTTATTTATTTTTTATTTGCTTTATTTCATAATATTCAAAAATTAAATTTTTCTCATCATAATTTTTACATCTACAACCAGTTAATTTTTTAAAATATTGTTTTTTTACAATACACTTATATAGTATAGTAATATAATACTATATATGGACAAGGAACAAACGACCTTATACATACAAGGAAAAACAATATACATAGTAAAAGCCAGTGGAGGATGGAGCTTAATCATAATGGAAGATGAAATAGTATTAGACAATTATCATAACAAAGGAGGATACATACATCCAAACCCAAAACAGCACAAAAAAGAAATAAAAATAAAACATGACATACAAGAAGAAAATCTAAACTTAATAATACAACATCTAAATAAAAATAAAAAATTAATATTAAATCAATTAATAGAGGAGCTGAAACAATGATGTTAACATTAATAAAAGAACAAACAACCGAAGAATACGATAAAATAATGAAAGGCAAATATGGAAGCATGGAAAAATTAGAAAAACAATTAGAAAAAACACCAACCAATATGTTATATGCTGAATTAAATAACTGGAAGCTATTACTCGAAAATCCAGAAGAAACTATAAAAGTAAAAGAAGTTATAATCACTGATAATCTTAATATTGGGGAAAATGAACTACAAATATTAAACCTTATTAAAAATGAAAAACCTAAAAGTATTAGAGAAATAGCTACTAAAATTAAAAAAGATCCGGCCAATACAACAACTAAAATAAATCACTTAGCAGAAGAAGGACTTATTAGTTTCAAAAAAGGTTTAAAAAATAGTAAAATACCAGTTTTAAAATATGACAAAATAGAAATAGCTATTTAATAGCTATTCCTCAACTAAAAAATAACAATACTCAGAGTTAGGACATTTTCGCAGAGCTTTAATATTTTATGTTTTTATTTTTTTATAATTATTTTATATTTAGAGTTTTTTCAAATGATTTTTTTATGTTGTTTTTTGTTTTTTCTGTTTTGTATTCTTCGTAGTCACATTTTTCTAGTGTAAAGATAGCTAATTCGTATATTACTTTGTTGAGTGATTTTCCTTTTTTTGTTAATGTGTATTCTGTTGAATTTGGTGTTGTTGATATTATTTTTTTTTCAATTAATTCATTTTTTTCAAGTTCTTTAAGACAATTTGATAATACTTTATTACTTAAATCTGGTTTTCCTTCTTTAAATTCTTTGAAATGTTTTTTACCAAAAAAGAGATCTCTAATTATCTGAATGCTCCATTTCTTATTCAGTAATTCCATTGCTCTATCTACAGGACATACAATTTCAGAGGATTTATTTTTATTCATAAGCTCACCATAGTTACCTATTGGTTACTAGTTACCTAATGGTTACAAAATCTATTTAAATAGCTTTAAATAAACTATAAAGTACAATCTGTCAATTATAACAGATTATATTTTTTATATTAAAATATTTAGTATATTATATTTTAATTTATATAAAAAATATTATATTTTGATATAATATAAATTTTATGAAAAATTTGTATATAATTACTTAAAATTGGAGAAACATTATGTTTTGGAGGAAAAATAAAATGAATGAAGTAATAAATTTTTTAAAAGAAAACCCAATTCAATATTTAGCAACCGTAGGATTAGATAATAAACCTAAAGTAAGACCAGTTCAATTTATGACTGAAACAAATGGAAAATTATATTTCTGTACTAGTAATGAAAAACCAGTTTATAAAGAGTTAAAAAATTTACCAGATGTTGAATTGACTACTGCAAGCCCTGAATTTGTATGGATAAGAATAACAGGAAAAGTTAACTTTACTGATGATTTAAAAATCAAAGAAAAGCTAATTAATAGTAGTGAATTAGTCAAAGGAATATATGAAACTCCAGATAATTCTACTTTCGAGGTATTTTCAATTGAAGGAACTGCTGTAATAGCTGACTTTTCAGGAGAACCACCAAAGGAATATAAAATTTAACTAAAAAAGAATTATTCTTAAAAATTTATTTATTTATTTTTATATTATTTTTCTTATTTTATTCTTTATTTAACTTTATGAAACAGATTTTAGACTTTTTTAATGAAATTGAGAATATTAATCACATTTTAATTATATTTTTAAAGATTTGTTTTTTTATTTAGGTTTACTTATATTTCTTGATTGTTTGATTAAAATCTTATGTATTTTTCTATTTTTTCAATATCTATTTTTATTTAAATTTATATTCTGCTTATTTTTTATTCAATTTTAGGAATTTAAAGCCTTTCTGTAAGTTTTCATATGATGTTGGGGAATATAGTATTATGATTTCGAATGATATTAAACTTAAGTAGATGTTTCTTAGAAAGAACTTATCTGAATCTAAGATACATCATTATATTAAGACTTTAACTGAAGTGTATGAAATTACTGGTAAAACATCATATCAATTAATATTTGAAGCTAAAAAGAATAACCATACTTACACAAATGGAATACCACACATAAAAGGATATTAATGATAGAAAAATAACTTCATATCTTTATAATTATTATGAATACTTATTAAAGAAGAATATTATTTCTATGCTATAATTCTAATCATCTAAATATTAAAATAAATAGTTAAAACTATAATATTTTTAAAATTAATTAATTTAAAGAAGCATTTAAAAAATAAAAGAATAATACGGACCTGGAAGGATTTGAACCCTCGATCTACGGATTAGGAATTTGTAGTAATTATATTAATGGATTCGATGTATTCCTTTTTTATTATCAAAATCTGTATCAAAGCTTACTATTTCTCTTATTTTTAGATTTTTCATTAAAGCAATATATACAGCATCAAAAAAGCTTATTTCACCATCATACTTGATAAATTCCTCAAAACCTTCATTAAATAAATGACTATCTTCTGCAATAGTGAAATTTTCCAATGTGTTATATATTTTAATAATATCTTTTGTTTTTAATTTCTTTTTTAAAATAGTTATTGTTTCAGCTATAATTAGCTTAGATATTATTTTTTCTTCATTTTGAATATATTTTGCTATTTCAATAGCTCTTTCATGATTTTTCTCTCTTTTTACAAATAAAGATATTAAATAATTTGCATCTAAAAGTATCATAGTTCTCCATTTCGTAATTTTTTCACTTCTTCAGTTGCATTAAATGGTTTTTCAGCTGTCACAATCCCTGCTAATTTAAGAAAATTATTTCCTTTCGTTGCTTTTTGTTTTTCTGCTTGTTTTTCTAATAATAATCCTTTCTTTAATAGATTATTTACTATTTCTGTTTGTGTGATTTTTTTAGCATTAGCCATTTCTTTCACTTCCATTAATAAATTACTTTCAATATTCATAGTAGTTTTAATTTTTTGACTTCCCATAATCACACTTTCCATTAATAACCTAATCTTTCTAACTTAATCTCTTGTTTTATTATATGGTTTTTTTACCATATAAAAATATTCTTTTATTATGGAAATATTATTACTTTATTTTATTACTTTATTTTAATGATTTAGTATAATAATTTATTAATTTAATTTATTAAATTTTATTAATTAACAATATACTATGATATTTTATGATATTGAAATTTATTAATAATTGAAAAACTTTACTAATAATTAAAAAGATATATTAATTCTCAAGTTCAAAATTTCATTATATGATAACATTTATAACTGGTAACAAACACAAAGTAAAAGAAGCAGAAGAAATTTTTCAAAAATTCAATATTGAATTAGAGCATATGGACTTAGGTTACATAGAACCTCAAGGAACACTTGAGGATGTAGCTAAAGCTGGTGCAAAATATGCTGCAGAAAAATTAAATAAACCTGTGATTGTTGAAGATGCTGGTTTATTCATCAAAGCTCTTAATTGGTTTCCAGGAACTTATTCTTCATTTGTACAAGATACAATCGGAAATAAAGGAATCCTAAATTTGATGAATGACATAGATGATGCAAGTAATTGCGATACTTCAAATAATTCGATTGATATTGATAATTCAACTGATAATTTAACTGATGATTCAATTGATGATTCAATTGATAATCCAAAGGACCGTTATGCTGAATTCAGGTCGGTCATTGGGTATTGTGCCCCCAATATCGAGCCCAAGATTTTTTTAGGCAAAGTCCAAGGACAAATTGCATTTGAAGAAAAAGGAAATAAAGGATTTGCTTTTGATCCAATTTTCTATGTTCCAGAAAAAAATAAAACTTTTGGAGAACTTTCAACTTCAGAAAAAAACCAGTTTTCTCATAGAAAAAATTCATTAGACCTTTTTATTAATTGGTATATTTCCAATAATAATGAAAATAATAATGAATCATAGCGATTATATTTATGTATTTATATTTATATTATATTTATATTATAATTTGTATTATTTATGCATTATAATGGATATTTATAATGGATATTGTTAATATTATTAGATTTATTTATAATAGTATTAGTAGTAATAGTAATAATAATAGTAATAATAGTGTTAGTATTAGTGTTAATATTTGTATTAGTATTTGTATTATTGATAATAGTAATAATAATATTAATAATTAATAATAATCAATAATGTAGTTAAAATTAATAAATATAATAAATATAACGAAAATAATAGAAGTAATAAAAATAATAGAAGTAATAGATGTAATATTAGAAGTAAAAGAAATAAATAAACAAATAAATAAAGAAAATAAAGAGGTAATATTATGGCAAAACCAGAGTGGGTTACTTACTCAAATGAAGAGATTGAAGAATTTATATTAAAATTTACAAAAGAAGGCAAATCTACTAGTGAAATTGGAATTATATTAAGAGATCAATATGGAATTCCAAGTGTCAAAGCTGTTACTGGTGAAAAGATTACAGCTATTTTAAAAAGAAATGAACAAGCTCAAGAATATCCAGAAGATATAATGAACTTAATTAAAAGAGCTGTAAACATAAGAGATCATCTTAAAGAAAATCCAAAAGATTTACACACTAAAAGAGGATTATCTATAATAGAAGCTAGGATTAGGAGATTAGGAGCATATTATGTAAACGAAGGCGAATTGCCTGAAGGATGGAGATATGACCCAACAGAAGCAGCACTCCTTGTTAAATAGAGCTAATGAAGCAAAAGATCTTCTAAGTAAGCACATCAAGGAAGATCATGTTATACGAATAGTATCTCATAATGACGCTGATGGATTATCCGCAGCAGGAGTAATAGCTAAAGCTATTACAGAAGAAGGAGGACAATTTCATACAACAATCGTCCCTCGTTTAAAATCTGATGTAATAGCTGAATTAGCTAAAGAAAAATATAAGCTATTTATCTTCTCAGATATGGGAAGTGCTTGTTTAAAACCAATTAGCTATTTGAAAGCAGATGTTATAATAGCTGATCATCATCAACCAGATTCTGATGAAACTCATGATGAAAATCCTAATAACAACAGAAATAACAGGGATAACAGAGATAACAGGGATTTTAGCCATATTCATGTAAATCCTCATTTATTTGGTATAGATGGTAGTACTGAAATTAGTGGTGCTGGTACTAGCTATTTAACAATAAGAGAACTTGGAGAAGGAAAAAAACACCTTGCTCCTCTTGCTCTTGTTGGTGCTTTTGGTGATATGCAAGGACAAAATGGATTTATAGGAATAAATGAGCTAATTGTTGAAGATGGGAAAGAATCTGGTTCTCTTGAAATTCATGAGGATCTTAAAACTGTTTCTAAAGCTCAAGAACCATTATATAAATCTTTAGCTTATACTTTCACACCAGCTCTTCCAGGATTAACTGGTGATTTAGAAGGATCTACAGGATTTTTAGAAAAAATGGGACTTTCTTATGGAATTAAATTTACAGATCTTGAAGATGAAGAAAAAGATGTTTTAAAAGATGAATTAATTAAAATTAATCCAGCTATTTTTGGTGATGTTTATAGTGTTCCTAAAGAAAATCCAGTTTTACGAGATTTAGAAGAATATGCTTATATTTTAGATGCCTGTGGTAAAAATAAAAAAACAGGATTAGGTCTTAGCATTGCTTTAGGAGAAAGAGGGGAAGCATTAGATGCAGCTATTAATCTCCAAAGAAAATATCGAGATCAATTAATTAAAGGAATGGAATGGATTAAAAGAGAAAGATCCAATCAACTTGACTATATCCAATATATTTATAGTGAAGATAAAGTTTTAAAAAGTGTAATGGGAACAATTTCTGCTGTTGGAATAGCTACTGAACTACTTCCAAAAAATAAACCAATCTTAGGATTATCCAGAATGCATAATGATATTAAAGTTTCTGGAAGAACCATAAGAGAAATGGTTGATAAAGGAGTTGATCTTGGTAAAGCCCTTCATGATAGCTCTTTAAGTTTTGGTGGTCAAGGTGGAGGCCATGATATAGCTGCAGGGGCAATGATTCCTTATAAAGAAATGGATAATTTTTTAAATCTAGTTAATGATATGATAGAACATCAATTAAATAGCTAATTCCGAGGATATTATGTATTTAACTAATGAAGAAGAAAGAATGTATCAAGGAGAATATGGAGATACTGTAAGAAAAAGTATGGAGATATTAATAGCTTTAGGAGATATTTATGAAGCAGAAAAGCTTGTAGATATAACTTCAGCTCAAATTTCAGGTGTTTCTTACAAAACTATTGGAGATGCAGGGCTTGACTATTTGGAAGATTTAGCATTAGATAAATTAACTTCAGCTAAAGTTCCTTCTACATTAAATCCTGCTGGAACTGATTTAGATAACTGGAAACAACTTGGATTTTCCAAAAATTTTGCAGAAAAACAAAATAAAATAGTAGATGCTTATGGAGCTCTCGGCATCTCTAAAACATGTACCTGCACTCCTTATTTAGTTGGTAATGTTCCAAGGTTTAAAGATTATGTAGCTTGGTCAGAATCATCAGCTGTTGCTTATGTAAATTCTGTTATTGGTGCAAGAACAAATAGGGAAGGAGGTCCTGGTGCTTTAGCTGCAGCTATTTGTGGAAAAACTGCACTGTATGGTTATCATCTTGAAGAAAATAGAAAAGCTACAACAATATTCGAGCTTGAAGATGAAATTTCTGGTATTGATTATGGATCTCTTGGATATATAGTGGGTAAAGAAGTTGGAGATGGAGTTCCTTATTTTATTCTTGATAAAAATAATTATATTAATAATAAACCAACAAATAATAATTTAAAATCATTAGGAGCGGCACTTGCTTCATCTGGTGCTGTTGCATTGTATCATATTGAAAAAATAACTCCTGAATTTCAAATAGCTGAAAAAGATGATATAAATAGTGATAATTCTAATAAAATAGCTATTTCAGCAGAAGATATTAAAGAAACTTCCGAAAATCTAACATCTTCTATAAAAAATGAAGCAGATTTAGTATGTTTAGGATGTCCTCATGCATCTCTTGAAGAAATCGAAGAAATAGCTAAATTAGTAAAAGGGAAAAAAGTTAAAAATGATTTATGGGTCTGCACATCAATAAATGTCAAAGCAGCTGCAGATAGAATGGGTTATACAAAAGCTATTGAAGATGCAGGAGGCTTATGTGTGTGTGACACTTGTATGGTTGTAGCTCCAATTGAAGAATTAGGATATGAAGCTATTGGTGTAAATTCTGCAAAAGCTGCTAATTATGTACCAAGTATGTGTGGACTTGATGTAATATATGACAGCCTTGAAAATTTAATAAAATTTAAATAAATAATGCAAAATAAATAATGTATATAAATGATAGATAAATAATTATTCAAATTAAATAATTATTTAAATAATCATTTTTAAATAACTTTTAAATAACTATTTTTATATTTTTATATTTTTATATTTTTAATGAACAGTCATTATACCGCTGTCTTTTAGATTTTCATCTTTTGTTAATAGTTTTTCACTTAAGAATTTTATTAAAATAGCTCCAATCGGAGCAGTATATATGATTGAAATAGCTGAAACAGCTAAAATTAATTCTCCAGATGCCACGCCCGCAGCTAATGGAACAGCACCA
Organism: Methanobrevibacter sp.; assembly: GCA_031261945.1. Classification (GTDB taxonomy): domain Archaea; phylum Methanobacteriota; class Methanobacteria; order Methanobacteriales; family Methanobacteriaceae; genus Methanobaculum. The sequence goes on along the minus strand of JAISIQ010000060.1, from coordinate 1,110 downwards.
ATTGTTGCTTGCACGTTTGCTTTTGGTATATAAGATACCATACAAAAGAGCTTTTCTTTATTATTCATTCCAGTTCCAGCTAAAGATATATATACTCCGAGGAATCTGAATAATAATCCTCCAGTAATCACTAATATGCCTAATCCTATTACTGATACCATAATTGGTAGATTTAATTGAGCTCCTAAAAGAACAAAGACAATTATCTCTGCTAACATCCATAATTTTGAATATTTATTTGAAAGAGAATGAGCAACTTTTGGACTTCTATCTAATATTAAGAATCCTATTACCATTACTCCAACTAATCCTGCTACAGGGACTATGCCTTGTAACATTTCACCAAATGAATTTAGAAGAATTCCTGTTGCTAATGTAACAAGAAGTTTTTCTACATCTGTGAAATCCCATTTTTTAAATGCAAATAAAAGAACAATTCCAGTTACAAAACCAAGTAAAATACCTAATATTAATGAAATTGGAATTCCCATCAGATCCCAGGCAATATTAACATTTCCTCCAGTATAAATACCTAAAAATGCTGAAAATATTGTAATAGCTACTACATCATCTGCTGCAGACCCTGCTAATAAAACTGTTGGAATGCCTTTTGCTACGCCTAATCCTTTATGAATTAAATCAAGCATTCGAGGTACTAAAATAGCTGGTGAAACTGCAGCTAAAATAAATCCTAACATACCTGCTTCTATAAATGAAATTCCAAGTAAATAATGACCAATAAAAATAACAGAAACTCCTTCAAGAACTGAAGGAACAAAACTCATCTCTACTGCAGGCCGTCCAACTTTACGCATAGCATCTCTACTAAGCCCTAAACCTGCTCTTATCAATAGAATCACAATAGCTAATGTTGATAATTCTTGAGTAAGTCCCATGAAGGCCTGATCTAAAATATCAAATGCATAAGGTCCTAAAAGAACGCCGATAACTAAAAAACCTAAAAAGGAAGGCACTTTAAGCTTATCTAATAGCTTTATACATAATATTCCTAAAAGTATTATAATACCAACACTAAGAATTATATTGTCCAATTAATCACGCTCTTTTCTATGCTATTAATTATTTTATTGATTATATTTTATTGATTAT
>JAISIQ010000169.1 GCA_031261945.1 Methanobrevibacter sp. | reverse complement strand
TTAGGAAGAAAATCAAATATATCTAATGTCCATCCTCATAAATTCAGACGAACATTAGCAACAAATGCAATTGACAAAGGTATGCCTATTGAACAAGTTCAAAAATTGTTAGGACATATTCAAATTGATACAACAATGCAATATGCAATGGTAAATCAAAACAATGTTAAAATAGCTCATAGAAAGTATATTGGTTAATATATGATATTTTGACAAAATATTTGCATATTTTTACATTATGAGTATTATTTATTATGTTACTTAAATCTTAATATTTCAGGTACTTTTATTGAAAAAGAATTATTTATTTAATCATAAACTATAAATTCATCTAACTTTTTATCTTCTTTAGTTCTCCAATAGTATTTACCATTTACATTTCCTCCAGCAACAAATAGCCCAGCACCAGATGGAGAGGAAAATTTAATATTTTCAGTCGTTATATTGTTTTCTAAAGAATTTTTATATTGTTTTCTTAAATTAGTAGCTGTTTGTGTGTTTGTATTTGAATCAATTTTTGAACCTGCTAAAAGAATATAAGTGCTATTTTCAACTTTCATCCGTGCATCTGTTGAACTACGATAGAAATAGAATATTTCATCAGTATTGACTGTATATTTGCCTTTATAACTAGATTTCTGTTTTAAATTCTTATTATTAGATTCATCCGGCAAATTTAATTCAGCATCATTCAAAAGTTCTGATTGAGATATGAGATATTTAACAGCTTTTTCAGGTTTAATATTAAAAAATTCCCTGCTTTTTCTTATTCTGGCATCTGCTAAATCTGTAAAAATTTCATGCAAATTCTTTTCAACTTTATCATATTTCTCAGTTTTCAATGTTGCATAAATTTCAAAAGGTAAAGGTATTGCAGTATTATCTAATTCTTTTGAACGAACATCAACTTCACGAGATGATTTTCCTATCTTAACCCAATCTTCACGAAAGGAAGGATTAGTTAAAATATATACATAACCTTTTTTTGTCATTTTTATCACTCGGATTAATAAACATCAAATAAGCATTTGTTGTAATAAACCTTTTTTAAATTCTTCCATTTTAGCTATTTTATTTTCCATTAATTCTATTTTTTTATCAATAGCAGAAAGAAAATTAGTTATTTTTTCTTGTTCTTGCAATGTAGGAATCAATATGTTGATTTTCATAAGTGCATTTTTTGATAAATTAAATCTAGTACTTCCTTGAGCTAATTTTTTAATCTCGTTTCTGATTATATGGCTTCTTAAATAGAAACTGAAAAATTCAGGATTTATTTTTTTAAAGGAATTTATTCTAAACCCAAAAGAAAAACTATTCAAATAACATTCCTCAAGCGAATTTAATAAAACTGATGCCATACCTACTTCATCTGGAGTTTCAGAAGAAGTTGTAAAAAATATATCTCCATATTCAACTTTATTTTGGGTTTCATCAGAATCAATATTTACAAATTCAACTCTATTAATATCAATCTTTTGGGAATCAAAGATAGATTTATATGTAATATATGGCTTTCCTTTGCCAAAATCCTCTTTAGTTTTTCCAGATAAACCTGTAAAAGTGTTTCCCAAACTTCCAAGTATATTTTCTTCCCAGTCAGAAAAATAATTCTTATTTTTATCAGCAAATCTTAATTTCTGTGCGAACAACTGTTGCAAACAAAACTTCTTAAAATCATTTAAATATCCCAATTCATCTTTTAAAAAGTTAATTTTTTCATCTACTTTTGATAGAAAATTAGCTATTTTTTCTTGTTCATCTATAGAAGGAATTTTTATTATTATTTTTCCTAAATTTGTTTTTGAAATTCCTAAAACAGAAATCCCTGTAGCTATTTTTTTTATTTCTAATTTAATCAAACTGTTTAATAAAATATATCTTCTGTATCCTTTTTTTGTTAATTTATAATTGTCTCTCGCTAAAAATGTGTGTAACCCACCTAAAACTTTTTTATTGTAGATATTTCCAATTTCAACTGCTTTTCCAATGTCTTCATAATCCTCAGAAGCATCTGCAATTAATAAATCTCCTTCTTTTAAATAGCTTTTTTCATCAATATTGCTTAAATCAACATCATCATTAATAAAAGGGACTTCTGATTCATTTAAATCTAACAATGTTGGGAATTTTTTATGAATATCTCCATAATGGATATTATAAACATTTTCTCTTTCATAATTTAATTTTGATCTCGGAAAAGAATTTGTTTGATAAAATTCAAATACATCTCCAAATTTTTTCTCTTCCCACTCTTCATTAAATCCACGAAATCGTAGTTTAGGTACATTTTTTGTTTCACTCAATTAAAACATCTCCTAAAATATAGGTGCTTCTATACCTAATTCATCACAATATTTTTTGATTTCATCATCAACTTCTTTCATTTCTTCTTCAATGTTCTTTAATTCTTTAATAACATCTTCAAGAATTACAGGTTCTTCTTCTTCAAAAGTATCTACATATCGTGGAATATTTAAATTAAAATCATTTTCTTCTATTTCTTTTAAAGTTGCCTTGTGTGAATATTTTTCTATTTCTGCTCTATTTTGATAGGTATTAATTATTTTATCTATATCTTCAGTTCTTAATTTATTTTGATTTTTTACTTTCTCAAAATCTTTACTTGCATCTATAAAAAGTATGTCGTCATCATCAGTCCTACATTTTTTAAATATAAGAATTACTGTTGGTATGCTAGTTCCATAGAATATATTTGCAGGTAATCCAATCACTGCATCTAGATAATTCTTTTCTTCGATTAAATATTTTCTTATTACTCCTTCTGAAGCTCCTCTAAAGAGAACTCCGTGAGGAAGAACTATTCCCATTGTTCCATTTTCATCTAGATGGTATATCATATGTTGTAAAAATGCAAAGTCTGCTTTTGATTTTGGGGCTAATTTCCCATAAGCTGAAAATCTTTCATCATCTAAAAAATGTGAATCTGCAGACCATTTAGCTGAGAATGGAGGATTTGCCACTATTGCTTCAAATTTTTTATCTAAGTGTTGTGGGTTTTCTAAGGAATCGCCTTGTTTTATATCAAAATCATCAAAAGGAACATCATGTAAAATCATGTTCATTCTTGCTAAGTTGTATGTTGTTTGGTTTAATTCTTGCCCATAAAAATCTGAAACTTCTGATTCTCGTGCAACTCGAAGAAGCAATGATCCTGAACCACATGTTGGATCATAAACTGATTTTAATTTATGTTTGCCTAATGTCACAATTTTTGCAAGAATTTTTGAAACTTCTTGAGGAGTATAAAATTCTCCTGCTTTTTTACCAGCACTTGAAGCAAATTGACTTATAAGATATTCATAGGCATCTCCTAATATGTCTTTTTCTTCATCATCGATTTTAAAGTCAATTTCTGATAAATGGAGGAGTATTTTTGATATTAATTTATTTTTATCTTCTACTGTTTTTCCAAGTTTAGAAGATTGCAAGTCAACATCTTCAAAAAGATTTTCAAAATCATCTTGGCTTTCATGACCTGTAGCTGAATTACTGATTCTTTTTAAAGCTCTTTCTAAATCATCTAAAATAAAATCATTGTTTTGAGCTTTTTTAATTAGATTTTGAAAAAGACATTTAGGTTCTAGAAAATATCCTAAATTTTCTATTGCGACTTTTTCTAAAATGTCCTTATATTCTTCTTTTTGATAGCTTTCAGTAAAAGTTAATTTATCTTCTTCTAATCGTTTATTTAAATAAATATCAATTTTTTCAGATAAATATTTGTAAAAAATAAAACCTAGGATGTAGTTTTTAAATTCACTAGCATCCATATTTCCTCGAAGCTCATCAGCTATTGCCCATAGTTTACTTTCTAATTGATTTTGATATTGTGACATTTATTTTCCTTCTATAAATTTTATTCATTACCATGTAAATCTTTCTACTAAGGTCACGATTTTTTCTTTTACTGTTTCTAATTTCATTTGGGTTTTAATTAATCCTAATTTTTCATTAAATGAGTTTTCAACTGTATCATTCTTTATTTTATTTGAAAATTCGTAATTACTAATTATTTCATCAACGACATCTTTTTTCAAGTCTTCTTCTTCAGTTAAATTAATAATAGCTTTATTTTTTTCTTTTTCTAAATAATCTTCGAATAATTCTTCAACATTTGCATCTTGTTTTTCAATGATATTTTGAGAAATAAATTTTTCAATAAGATCTACTTTACTTTTAAGTTCTGGTGAATTTTCCATTGTTTTGATAATAAATTCTTTATCTTTATCAAAAGATGGTGCAGAGGTATTTAATTCTTTAAGTAATGTTAAAATATATGAAACATTGATATTATCTCGTTTAATAAGTTCTATTTCAAAATCAACATCATTTAATATAGATGTTTTATTTAATCCTGAATCCGTGTATGTATATATGTCAAGATACTTTGACTTATAGTCTTCAAACTCTTGTTCAGGAATATTTAAATCTTTAAAGTTAAATTCAGTGAAAACAGTTAATCTATTCATTATTCTAAGTAATTCTCTAAATATTTCTATAAATTCTTTTGTTTCCTTTTCAGAAGGTAAATAATCTACATTTTGAGGCGTGGAAACAAGTTCTGAAAGTTTTTCTAAAACACTATTAAAATCATCTACATATGATTTATATGGTTTCATTAATACAGTTTCAATTGCATTTTTATCAGAATATAATCTAATAGCTTCATCAGTTTGTTTTTTAATATTTCTAAATGAAATTATATTTCCTTGTTTCTTTTTTTCATTTAAAAGTCTATTAGTACGGCTAAATGCCTGAATTAATCCATGATATGCTAAATTTTTATCAATATACAATGTATTTAAATATTTATTATCAAAACCAGTTAAAAACATGTTTACAACAAGTAAAATATCAATTTCTTTATTTTTAGATCTTTTTGAAACATCTACATAATATTCTTGAAATGAATCTGTTGTATAATTTGTTCCAAATAATTTATTATAATCTTTTAAATGATTTTCCATCATATCTCGAGGATGATTTTTATCAAAATCTTCATTTGCACCATATGAATAAATAGTAGCTATTTTTAAGTCATGATCAAACTCTTTAAATAATTCATAATATTTATTTAAGACTTCTATAGATGAAACAGCAAACATAGATGTAAATTCCCTATTATATGTCTTACTATCATGGTTTTTAATAATATACTCAATGATTTTTCTTAATCTTTTCTTGGAATCCATTAATTCTTTTGTATCAATAGCTTCTACTTCAATATCATATTTTGATTTATCTTTATATCTTCCAATATATTCAACCATAAATCCTAAAACATTATTGTCTTTAATTGCATCTTTAATTAAATAAGAGTGAAGTCTATCTCCAAAAATACTTTGAGTAGTTCTTTGTTTATTAGAATTTTCAGAAAAAATAGGAGTTCCAGTAAAACCAAAATATTGGATATTTGTAAAATATTCTGTAATTTTATTGTGCATATCTCCAAATTGACTTCTATGGCATTCATCAAACATTAAAACCATTTTTTTATCTTTAATAGTTTCTAAACCTTTTTCATGTTTCACAACAGCTTTATAGAGTTTTTGAATAGTGGTTACAATTAATTTATTTGATCCTTTTAATTGTTTAATCAATGAATATGTGTTTTTAGTTTCATCAACAGCCCCATCTGAAAAATTATTAAATTCTTTTGTTGTTTGATAGTCAAGATCTCTTCTATCAATAACAAACATTACTTTATCAATATCAGGTTCCTCACAGAGTATTTGAGCTACTTTAAATGAAGTTAAAGTTTTTCCACTTCCTGTGGTATGCCAAATATAACCATTTTGTTTAGATTCTAAAGCTTTATCTAATATAGCTTCAATTGCATAATATTGATATGATCTAAGAACCATTAACGATTTATCAGACTCATGTAGTACAATATATCTTGCAATCATTTTAGAAATATGGCATTTTTCTAAAAATAGATCAGTAAATTCATCTAATTGGGAATAATTCTTGTTATTTTTATCTTTCCAAAAGAATGTATAATCAAAGCTTAAATCTTTATTATTAGCATAATATTTTGTATTTACTCCATTACTAATTACAAAAATTTGCACATAGTCAAAAAGTCCATGAAATGAGTGGGATCTGTATCTTTTAATTTGATTAAATGCTTTTTTAAGTTCAATACCTCTTTTTTTAAGTTCAATTTGAACCAATGGAAGCCCATTTATTAAAAGTGTAACATCATATCGGTTTTCATGTTTTCCTTTAAAAGTGATTTGATTAGTTACTTGAAATATATTTTTACACCAGTCTTTACTATTAAAAAAGCTTATATATTTTGTATAATCTTCTCTTTTAAGTTCATATTTATCCCTAAGCTTTTTAGCTTTATCAAAAACGGTTCCACCTTCAAGATGAAGTAATATTTTATTAAATTCATCATCGTCTAATGTAGTTTGGTTGAATTTTTCAAGCTGTGTTTTAAAATTGTTTATTAAGCTATATTCATCTTTAACATGAATTTCTTCATACCCATTTTCTACTAATTTTTTTATTAAATTTTTCTCAAGAGCAGCTTCATTTTGTGTAGACATTATATCACTTTTATATAAATTTAGTTTTTACATAAGATATAATATATAATGATTAAATCAATGATAATTTTATTTAAAAATAATATAAAATAAAGTTTAAATTTTATTTAAGAAAATATTAATTAATAAATCAAAATTTTAGGTTTTAAAGCTATTTTGCTCTTCAAATCAATTTAAAAATGTTGATTTTTCTCAAAAATGACTTTATTTTAATCGTGGCTCAACCTCGTTTAAGATAAAAAGATTAAATTTTAGTTGGGATGAATTTTCTCCCTCCGCACATAAAATCTTTCTTAATAAAGAATTTATCTCCTTCTAATAAACCAAAACAATCTATAACAAACGGCATATTATCAGAACGGCAAATAATATTAAGGTCCACCTCAAAAGGTAGTTCATCAACTTTTTCATATAAACCAAGTGCTAAAAATTCTTCAGTTACATGGAGATTTATATGATCAATTAATGGCCATAGTTCACGTACTTCACTTTCCCATAGATGTAGGCCATTAGTAAGAGCATTAGTCCTTAAACCAAGATCTTTTGTATGTTGTAAAATATTACGAATATTGGTTAAATCCTGAATAAAGGGTTCTCCCCCTACAATTGTAGTACTATCAATCTGGTCTTTATATTTATCAATATCACTTAAATGAAATGGAGTAGTACCCCCACTTCCAGACAATAACAAACGATTACAACAAGTTACACAATCAAGAGAACAATAATTAAAAAATATAGCTAAACTAACATATGGAGGGTCATCAATAAGAGACGTATGCCACATATAAACATTCTCAATGAAATCTCCGCCACTATTATTAACTTTAGCCAGCTCTTTTGCATGTGAATTAATATATAAATTATCAAAATAATTAAAATTCATCATTTAACCTCCTTTTTAAAAAAAAAACAGTTGTTCTTTCCCCTAAATAGCTAATAACAAATAATATATTTTAATAATTTCTTGCTTTTATTTGGAAATATGCTTTTGGATATCTGCATACTGGGCAAATTTCTAGTGCGGATTCTCCTTCAAAAGAATAATCACAGTTTATACATTCCCAAGTTACTGGTTTTTCTTTTTTGAAAACTTCATCATTTTTTAAATTTTCAAATAATTTTCTATATTTTAATTCGTGTTCTTTTTCAATTTGAGATAGTTTTTCAAAAATAAATGCAATTTTATCAAAGCCTTCTTCTTTTGCTTCTTTTGCAAATTTATCATACATTGTGCAGCCATAATGTTCAACTTCTGCAGCATCCTCTAAATTAGCCATAGTGGTAGGAATTTCATCGTCATGCAACAATTTAAACCATAATTTAGCATGTTCCTTTTCTTTTTTTGCTGTTTCTAAAAATAAATCAGCAATTTGTTCATAACCTTCTTCCCTAGCTTTAGCTGCATAAAAAGTATATTTATTTCTAGATCGTGACTCTCCTGAAAAAGATCCTTTTAAATTCTTCTCTGTTTTTGTTCCTTTCAAATCTGACATTTTTACATACCTCAAGCAAATTAATATATTTAATAATATTATTTCATATTATATAAAAACTTTTAGTAAAAAAGTTATAAAAGTATAGAATGAAAAGTAGCCATTCTTTCTTGTAAAAACTTATAAATATTAAATAAGTAAATAAATAATAGCAGTAATAAAAATTAATCTAAAATAAATGATTAGTATGGAAATGTTAAAATGAATCCTAGAAAAAAGGAAATTTTTTAGTATTTAATTTTTTAGTATTTTCTATAATAACTATTATAAGTGCTAAAAAAAGATAAAGGGTTATAATTATGAAAAAATTAAATTGGAAAATAAAACTTGGAATTATACTGATAATATGCAGTATTTTAGCATATGCATTTGCTTTTTATGAATTTCATTCTGATGAAGTTTTTTTCTATATTGTAATTGATTTAGCATTTGTACCATTAGATATTTTAATTGTTGTATTAATTATAGAAGGTATTATTAATAAAAAAGAAAAAGAAAAAGTATTTGAAAAATTAGATATGATTTT
>JAISIQ010000117.1 GCA_031261945.1 Methanobrevibacter sp. | reverse complement strand
CTTCTAAATCGTTTTATTTCATCATCATCTAAATCAAGGTAATTAGCTATTTCCCATGCCATTTCATTATTTTGAAACATTATTTCCATAAGTGGAAACATAGAAATAGCTATGCTGTTGGAAATATGAAGATATTTTGACATTTTCTCAGCTATTCTGTCTCTTAAAGCTCTTTTCCCCCTAGTTCTACCCATCATTGTAAATGCCATAGAACCTGTAAGTCTTGTAAACTTTTTATAAGTTTCTTCTTTAGAATTTGCTACTCCAACACCCATTAAATCAGAGGCATATCTCCAATAAGTATAATTTCTACTCTGCCTAGCTCTTCCAAAATAAATATCAGCTTCACTAATCATTTCATAAGCTTCTTTTATTTCTTCCTTTTTTTCATATTCTCTTGGAATATTTTCTGCAATATACTCAAGTACAAGTGTTGGATCTTCATCTAACATCATGGATTTTTTTATCTTAGGAATAGTATTGCTCTTTAATACTCTTCTAACACTATCAAATATATTATTTGTATTATCTTTTTGACTTACAGCATTTAAATCTTCAATATCTAATTTTTTATTTTCATCAGTTAAAACTTGTAATGTATTTAAAGCAGCACGCATATCTCCATTAGAACCTTTAGCTATTTCTTTAATAGCTACAGGATCAGCTTCAACATCTTCTTTAGTAGCTATTCTTTTAAGAAGTGCATTAATGGAATTAGTATGAACTTTATTTATTTTAATAACTTTACATTTTGGTTTAATGCTTGTAAGGCGTTTACTATAAAAATCATTAGCTGTCATGACTATAGGATGTTGAGCTGTTTTCAGTATTTTATTAATAGCTCTTGTTCCACCCCTATCTTCATTTCCATGAATTCCATCAACTTCATCAAGAATAATTAATTTGTGTTCATTACTAAATAAAGACGAAGTGGCAGCTGTTTCACCAACAGTACTCATAATAATATCATAAGATCTTTTATCACTAGCATTTAGTTCAATAAAATCAGAAAATTCATTAGCTATTATATGAGCAACACTTGTTTTTCCAGTTCCAGCAGGACCAACAAGAAGTAAACAAGGTTGAGGCTCTCCTTCTTTCCATTTCTTAACCCAAGCCTCTATTTCTTTTTTTTGTTTACCATTTCCTATAATATCTTTAAAGGTTTTTGGCCGATATTTTTCTGTCCATAGCATGGTTTTTACCTTAAAATTATAAGTATTCTATCGAAATTACATAAATTTAGTTAAAAGAGCTTCTAATTGGATTCTTGGATTAGCTCCTTCTCTTATCCTAAAATCAGTCTGAGCAATAGCTTCTATCAAACCTACATAAATATCTGCACCCATTTTTTCTTCCATAGCTCTTTTTGTAACATCTTGATATATCTGATTAACCATATCTTCCCCACTAGTTCCTTGTAATATCATAGTTTCTCTAAGAAGATCTCTTGCCCCCATAAAGTCCCCGGTTAAAGCTTTTGTAATCATATTAGTAATATCTTGTGGTTTTGCTTTTGATACAACATCATATACTTTTTCTTCTGATATGTCTTCACCCATTGAAGCAGAAGCTTGAAGAATATTAATAGCTTTTCTCATATCTCCTTCAGCAAAATAAACTATATTATCAATAGCTGCACTATCATATTCATATCCTTCTTCTGTTGCAATATATTCTAATCTTTTACCAATTTCTTGACCTTTTATTGGAGTGAATCTAAATATTGCACATCTTGATTGAATAGGATCAATAATTTTAGATGAATAATTACATGAAAGTATAAATGAAGCTGTTTTTGTATACATTTCCATTTCACGACGAAGCGCATGTTGAGCATCTTTTGTCATATTATCTACTTCATCAAGGAAAATGATTCTAAATGGAGCTCCAACTGGCTTTAATCTACAGAAATTTTTAATATTTGTTCTTACGGTTTCAATTCCTCTTGCATCTGATGCATTTAATTCAAGGAAATTTTGTTTCCAATATTCTCCAAGAATAGATTTAACAAGAGCTAAAGATGTTGTTGTTTTACCCACTCCTGCAGGACCAGTAAACATCAAATTTGGCATACTTTTTTCATCTACATAATTTTCAAGTAAATCTATAATATTTTTTTGACCAACAACATCTTCTAATTTCTGAGGTCTGTATTTTTCTACCCAAGGTCCATTCATTAAATCACCATAAAATATTAATTCATATCAATTTATATCAATTTTTATTAAAAATTTCAGTAAAATCATCAAATTCATTAAAATTTATTAATATAAAAATGTGCATTAAATTAAAAATGCTATATACTATATACTATAATAAAATTTATTAAATTTATTAATTTAAATTTATTATTAATTATATCTATTATATCTATTAATTACTTATTAAGTTTATTTTTATTAAAATTTAATTTTATTTAAATTATTAATACTTTTTTGTTTATCTTCAACAAAAATAGCTGATTTGATCATATTCTCTTTATATTGAGGAATAATTTTTTCAATAAAGTCCATAAAAGAAATAGCTATTTCATCAGAACCAATATTAC
>JAISIQ010000101.1 GCA_031261945.1 Methanobrevibacter sp. | reverse complement strand
GCATGACTTATATTTCCCCAAGGATTAGTACTATCTCCAGAATGACTATCATCACCATCAGGTGATACATAGAAATCTGCAGCTGATACTGCGCCGATGGCAGTAGCTATTGTAGCTATTACAGCTATTACAATAACCAAACCAATTATCCTAAGTAACAAATTTTTGTTTTCGTTCAAATACATATCTAATCGCCATGCTTAATTATTTAAAAAGAACCTTGGCTTTTTTTGAGTGCAAAAAAACTATAAATAAATTAAATAATCAATACAAATTTTATTAATAAACTATAATCTCAATGTAACTATTAACTGTCCAAATCTATATATATATATATATATATAAAGTTTTCTAAAATAAAACTATTCGTGCTTAATCGAATAAAAAACATAGCTATTAAAAAAAGACCCTGTATAATACTATTAATAATAGTCATTAATCATATATTATGCAATAATATTATATTTGCTTAATTTTTATGCATATTTCTTAATATGTTCGCTAAATATAATAAAAATCCTAAAATAAAGTAAAAAATAACTTGTATATCTAATATTCCTGTTTCTACTCCAAGAATAGTGTATGTAAGAATTATTGCATATACTGCAATGTATAATGAGTCCTTTGTTAGTTTTAATAGCTTATATCCCATACCTAAAATAAATCCAAGAAATCCCATTCCAATAGCTACTCCCAATTTCCCAAAATCAGCTATCATCTGCCCAATTAAAGTAGGAGTAACAGTAACCTCAGTTCTCCAAGCTATTAATTTTCCAATAGTCATTCGAGGTCCTAATTCACTTCCAGGAATAGTATTTAATATAACTTCTCCTTGAGCTGATCCTGCAATTTGATTTAATAAGTTAAGGACATGCAATGTAAAATCTGCTCTACTTTGAAGTGAATAAAAGGGATTTGTACTAGAACTTATTGTTAATTCTCCGAGTGATCTAAAATATCCAATACCAATTATAAGCCCTACTCCAGATAATGCTCCAAGAATTACTTCCCAAACTTCTAAAATTTTTCCATAATATCCCATTATTATAGCTATTAATAAAATAGCTATTATTGGAGTTCTATATCCTAATGCAAAAAGTAAAAAGCTAATGAGGCTTGTTAAAAAAAGAAATCTAAATCTTATTTGAGAACGACTAATTATTTTTTCTTTGAAGTCATCTAAATATGCTGAAAACATAAGTCCAATCCCAGGAATCATTAAAAACACAGGCATAGTTAAAATAGGTTTTAAAAGATATCTAAGAGATGGTTTTAAGAGAGGTATTCCTCCAACTGAAGCAATACTTAAAAAGAAGAATATAACTCCTATTAATACAAGACAAAAACCAATAGAATATATATCATCTTTATTAAATTTAATAAAATTGTTTTGATTAGATTTGAAAAAATAAGATGGAATAATCATAGATCCAACTAAAAATCCAAGAAAGCCAATAGCTATATTTAAAATGAGGTCATTAGAAACAGGATTAAATGAAAGAAGTAAAAATATCGTAAAAACAAATATAACAACTAATGGGGCAAATATATGATTTTTGAAAATGTTATTTTGTTTTAAAATACTTAAAAAGTCCTTTCCAGGATATAAACTTTTAAAATAGCTATTTACCCATTGATTTTCTATGAACCTTCCAATTGAGAATATTATACTAAATAATAAAGATTTTCTAAATATTTTTTGGAAAAATCTACTTAAATAGCTAATACTTGAGTAAAAAGCACTCATTTTATCACATTGGACGTTGGATTATTTATTAATTTATTTTTCTAACATTAATAACATCAAATATATTTTTAAGTTCTGAAATATCTTCAGATGAAGCTCCATATAAACGTATTGTTATTAAATCAGTTTCTCCATTAATAATTCCTAAAATTTCAGAAGCAATAGCTATTTCCACAGGTCCTGTAGATTTTAAAAGTAAATTATCTTCATTATCCTGTGTTGGTTGTCTTATTGACACTTTTTTTCCATTTAAATACAATTCATTATTTAATTTTTGATAAATTTGACTATCTTTTTTATCAATAGCTATTGTAGTATCTATGGAATAATTCAAATTTTGAGGAATTTTATTATTTATTTCACTTAATTGGCTTATAGTAATAGGTTTTATTTGAATTTCCACAAGATTTTCGTATTTTTGTCCTGTTGTTTCAAGAGTAATTTTTTCTATATAGATATCTGCATTTTTAACATCTTTATAAAGCCCGGCAAGAATATCTTTTCCACCTATGTCAATTAATATCTTAACATCAGTTCCTCGATAATCATCTACCCACTTAACTCTTCCATGTAGTTCTTGATATTTTCCAGAACTTGAATTATAGCCTCCAACAGTTGTTTCAACTATTTTTCCTTCTCTATAAAAACTTAGATATTTTTCTGGTAATTTATTCACTGTTGAAGTGTCATATGAAACAGATTCTCCTTTATTTTCATCTGCTCCAATATGAATAAAAGCAAAAGCAACTGCAGCAACAATAGCTATTATTATAATTATGTCAATTATTGTAAATCTTTTTAATAGTTTTTTTAAATCAGGTTTTTTCATTCTAATAACCTTTTATAATTTTATTATTTATTTTTTTATTAATCTTAATCTTTTTATTCCTTAATTTTTATT
>JAISIQ010000095.1 GCA_031261945.1 Methanobrevibacter sp. | reverse complement strand
ATTATTATTTGTATTATTATTAATTATTACTAGTAATAAAATAAAATAAACCCTATTTTAATCAAATTTATAAATATTATACCATTTATAATATATAAATTTAATATTAATTCTATTTATAATTCTATTTAATATAATTTTAATAATAATATTCTTAATAATAATAATTAATTTAATAATAATGATAATTTTAATGATAATTATATTATTCAACATAAATTACTTTCAAAAGAATAAAAGAGTAAAAACATGGAAAAACTACATTATGAAGAAAATAAAGGAAAGATAGAAAATAAATCCGAAACAATAATATTCATCCACAATAACCTTCAAAATAGCTGGATTTGGAAAAAACAAAAAGAACACTTTCAAGAATACCATTGCATTTATATAAACCTTCCAAGCTATCCATTTTCAATTAAAAAAATAGCTATTCTCATAAAAAACCTAATTAAAGAAAAAGCTATTAACAAAAAAGCTCATTTAGTAGGAATAGCTATTGGAGGGCAAATTATCCTTGAAATTCTTGCGAAATATCCCGAAATAGTAGAATCATCTGTTATTTCTGGAACACACATAAGTGAAAATGGAGAAACAGTTATTAATGAGCTTAAAACAGATATTGTGGAAAATAAACCTCAAAAATTCATGGTAAAAGCATATTTAGCTGAATATGGAATAGGAAAAGAATATTTTAATGATATAAAAACATGTATTGAATCTATTGATGATGAATATATAATAGCTATTACAAAAGAATCATTAAAATTTCAATTACCTCCTTTAAAAAATAAAGAAATAGCTAAAAAGCTATTGGTTTTATATGGAACAAAAGAATATCCAAAAATAGCTAAATCTGCTAAATTAATTGAAAATAGCTATTTAGGATCATCTGTTTATGGAGTTTATAGAGCTATTCATTTATGGAATATTATTGATTATCAATGGTTTAATGAAGTAGTTGAAGAGTTTATAGCTATTAAAAACCTTGATTTTAATGAAAAACCCTATTTACAAATAACTAAGCAAAGAAAGAACTAATTAAAAAATAAGTGAATAAATACATTAGGTGCTGATTTCATTCCTATCTTAATAAGTTTAATTGATGGAAATGTTAGTTATGGAAATATTATGCAATTAGCACATTATTATAGATATATCTAAAAAAAGTAGGAATTAATTTTATTTATTATTTCTTATATTTCCTTATTTCCTTATATTATTTTATATAATAATTTCTTTAATGAAAATTATTTATAATTAGATGTATATATTCATAATTAACAAATATATAAATTATGTATTTTAATATTATAGACATTATAGAATAATTATATAATATATTAAATTTTAACAACTATTGGAGGGATATTTAATGCGTATTGAAAAAATAAAGAATAATGATGAGCTAACAGTTAAACTTATGGGTAGATTAACCCCTGGCGAAGCATTAATATTAGAAGATGAATTATTAAATAAATTATCAGGTGTAAAAAAATTAATTTTGGATTTAGAAAATTTCGACGATGATATTTCAAATGAAGGTGCTATTGTTCTTTTTAAAATAAAAGGGATAATGAGGAATCAAGGAACAATGGAAGTAAAAAATGTAAATGAATCAATTAGAGTACTTTTCGAAATCAATTAGGATTATATGACAATTGAATAAAATTATTTTTTTCAATTTAAAAATTTATTTATTCAATAATTTAATCTCTTTTAGCTTTTTTATTTTAAATTATATTTAATTTTTTATTTATTATTTAATTTTTAATTAATAGCTATTTATTTAATTAATACTTATTTAATCAAATCATAGTTATTTAATCAATATTATAATGTGATATTATGGTCGAACTTGTGATTTCTGCAGATTTAAATGAATTAAATAGGTTATTAACATTTTTTAATAATGTTATAAAAGTATCAGACATATCTGAATCTTCTAAAATGCAATTAGAATTATCAATTGAAGAAATATTTGTTAATATTGTTAATTATGGATTTAAAGAGGATAAAACAACAGATAACAATGTTTTCATTGTAATTGAATTAAAAGAAAATCCTTCAAGAGTAATTATCACCTTTAAAGATAAAGGAATTCCATTTAACCCTTTAAAATCTGATGATCCAGATCTTAGCTTATCAATAGAAGATAGGGAAATTGGAGGTCTTGGTATTCTTTTAGTGAAAAAGAATGTTGATAAAATGGATTATGAATACAAAGATGGGGAAAATATCCTAACATTAGTTAAATTTTTATAATTAAGAAGATTTCAAGGTGTTAAATTGAAATATGATAATTTAATTTTTGATTTGTTTAATCTTAAAACTGTGAAATCTAAATTATTTACATTAGCATTTTGTAGTTTACTTTTTGTTTTATTATCTGTTCCATTTCATCAGCTATTTCCAATAGGATCTGGTACAGAACTTCGCCCTGCAGGAGCATTACCTCCAGTTTTTGGACTGCTTTTTGGACCATGGGGTGCTTTAGCTGGAGCTATTGGTACTTTAGCTGAAGAATTGCCAAGTGGTGCTAATTTATTTTCAGTTACCGTAGGATTCTTTATTCAATTTCTTTATGGATATATTCCTTATAAATTATGGTATACTTTTAGAGTAAATAAAAATAATAGTAATAGTAATAATAATAATAGTAATAATAGCAATGATGGTAATAATAGTAGTAATAGTAATTTCCTGCCTCGTTTGAATAATGTTAATAACTTAATTAAATATATAGTTATTATAGTAATAAGTACTACATTAATGACTGGTTTATTAACTTCATTTTTAGGTTATATTTACTCAACAAGCTTTATTTCCTTAACAACTTTCATAGTGCAATTTAATAATTTTATATTTTCACTATCTTTAGGTGTTTTACTTTTGATTTTAGCAAATTATTTCAATGTTCCATTTTACATACCTTATAAAAATAATTCTTATAAAAGTAATTCTTATAAAAGCAAAGGTCATGTATTTAAATCCTTTATCAATCGTTTTTCTACAAATAACTCATTTATAAATAGATTATATAAACATTTAAGAGTATTTGATTTTTTTCTCATATTAGCTTTCTTATTAGAGATATTAAGGATGATCCATGCTCTTTTAAATGATGTTAATATGCATACTCATATTTTAAGTGTTTTATTCTATATTTGTGTTATAATATTTGTTTTCAAACCAATTGATAAAAAATTTCAAGATATTGAATTTGAAGATAAGAAATCAAATGTTTCTTTAACTGAAAAATTAATAATCATATTTGTTATTATTGGATCAATTATAAGTCTTATTACAGGAATAATATCTTTTTTCACAAACTTTGACCATTATTTTAATGAGGTTTCTTTTTGGATTTCTGTAATGCTAAATATTTCAATTATTCTTTCAACTTTCTACTTAGCTTCGGTGTTCTTTTTACATAAATTAGAAGAAGATTTTTCATTTCCTTTAGAATCCTTATCTAAAATTAGTAAAAAGTATTCTGAGTCAAATAATAAGATAGCTGATGCATCAGCTATAATATCAGAGATTCGCAAGTTTGAAAACAATGATAATGAGATTGGAATGCTTTCTAATTCATTTAAAATTCTTATTCAAAATTTAAAAGATTATATGATTAATTTAGAGGAATTTACAGCTGAGAGAGAAAGAATTAACACAGAATTAAATATAGCTCACAATATCCAATCATCCTTACTTCGCAAAGATTTCCCACCTTATCCAGAACGGAAGGAATTTGATATTTATGCAGTTTCTTTTCCTGCAAAAGAAGTTGGTGGGGATTTCTATGATTTCTTTTTAATCGATGAAGATCATTTAGCTATTATTATAGCAGATATTTCAGGCAAAGGTGTTCCAGCTGCAATATTTATGGCTATTACAAAAACACTTATTAAAACACTTATTATAAATAATCAGAAATTATCAAAAGTAGTAAATATGGTTAATAACTTATTATGTGAAGATAATGAGGAATGTATGTTTGCAACAGCTTTAATTGGCGTATTAACAATATCTTCAGGTGAATTTTCATTTGTTAATGCAGGACATAACTTACCATTAGTTAAAAATAAGAATAATCAAATAAATGAAATTAAAGCCAATGCAAATTTTGTTTTAGGTGGAATGGATGATTTAAATTATTCAAAGGACACTATTAGTTTGAATAAAGGAGATAAATTATTTTTATATACTGATGGTGTAACAGAAGCTATTAATCAAAAAGATGAATTTTTTGGCATGAAAAGGTTAAAATCATTATTAAATGAAGATTTAAATATTAAAGACTCTTTAATTAATATTAAAAAGAATATAACAAAATTTGAAGGTG
>JAISIQ010000076.1 GCA_031261945.1 Methanobrevibacter sp. | reverse complement strand
ATGGGAGCTAAACCTTTAGTTCCAGTAACTGACTCTATTGATCCAATAGATATAGCTGCATTGGAGCTTGAAAAAAAGGTTTTACCTTTAGATGCTAAAAAAGAGGATGAATAATAATTGAATAATTAAATAGCTATTTTCATAATAGCTAATTATAATTACTAAATATATTATTAATACTAAATATATTACTAATATATTAAATTAATAATTATAATTAAATAATATAATTAATAATCATCATATTGGTCTATAAATCAACTTTCTCTTTTTAATAAGATTATAATACTTATAATAATAATACTAATTATATTAATATTAATATTAGTATTAGTATTAGTATTAATAATGATAATAATATTATGTCTCATTATAGAAGTATGATTGAATTATTGGAATAAAAACACAGGGGTGTTTTTTTTGGACAGTGTTATAGAAGATGTTCGTGTTAGAAAAATTTTAGACAGTAGGGGTAATCCTACTGTTGAAGTAGATATTCTCACTTGGAATGGCTTTGGAAGAGCTGCAGCGCCAAGTGGGGCGAGTACAGGGTCTCGTGAAGTGGTCTCTTTTCCTGAAGGTGGAGTAGAACGAATTATCAGTGAAGTTGAAGATTTAATTTCATCTGAACTTATTGGAATGGATGCTGAAGACTTATCTGATATTGATCTTGTTTTAAAAGAAATAGATGGAACTGATAATTATTCATCTATTGGGGGTAATACTGCGGTAGCTGTTTCTATGGCAGTAGCTAAAGCAGCTGCAAGTTCATATACGTTACCTCTTTATAAATTTTTAGGAGGAAATCTTGTAAATGAGATTCCTTATCCATTAGGTAATATGATGAATGGTGGAGCTCATGCAGGAATCCATGCTCCAGATATTCAAGAATTTTTAGTTGTTCCTGTTGGTGCATCTAATATTACTGAAGCAGTTTTTGCTAATGTTTCTGTTTCTAAAAAGTTAAAAGAACTTATTCAAGAAAAAGATTCAAGATTTACTGGTGGTAAAGGAGATGAAGGTGGTTGGATTCCAAATATCTCTAATGATGCTGCTTTAGAAATCCAAGCTCAAGCTTGTGAAGAAGTTGGTAATGAGTTAGGAATAGCTATTAAACCAGCATTAGATATGGCTTCTTCTGAATTTTGGGATAATGATAAACAGAAATATGTTTATGCTCAAGATAATGTTTCTAGAGATACTGGTGAACAAATTGAATTTGTTAAAGATTTAATTGAAACTTATGGAATGTTTTATGTTGAAGATCCATTTGATGAAAGTGATTTTGCTGGTTTTGCAGAATTAACTTCTAAAGTTGGAGATAAATGTCTTATTTGTGGGGATGATTTATTTGTTACAAATAAAGAAATTTTATCTAAAGGAATTGATATGAACGCAGCCAATGCAATTATTATAAAACCTAATCAAATCGGTTCTTTATCTGAAACTTATGCAACTGTTAAATTAGCTAAAGAAAATGATATTGCTCCTGTTGTTTCCCATAGATCTGGTGAAACTACTGATGAGACAATAGCTCATTTAGCCGTAGCTTTCTCTGCACCTCTCATAAAAACTGGTGCATTAGGTGGAGAAAGAATAGCTAAATTAAATGAATTAATAAGAATAGAAGAAGAGCTATCTAATCCGGTGATGGCTAAATTAAATTATTGAATTTATTAAATTATTAAATTATTAAATTAGTTAAATTAAGTAAATTAATTAAATTTTTGAATTAAAGTTATAAGGTTGATGTCTATGGCTAAAATAGAAATAGATTATGATAAATGTGAAGGTTCAGACTGTGGTGAATGTGCTGATGTCTGTCCAATGGAAGTTTTAGTACTTGAAGGAGATAAGATAGTTATTAAAAATACAAAAGACTGTAGCTTATGTGAAGTTTGTATGGATGTATGTCCTCAAGAATGTATAAATATTGAGGATGATTAATAACTAGATTATGAATATAATAATATTACAATAAATATTACAATATAAATTAATGATTACGAAGGTGATAAATTGTCAGAACTTTTAATACCCTTAGAAGATTATTTAGCAGCAGGTTTACATATTGGAACACAACAAAAAACAGGAGATATGGAAAAATATATATTCCGTATAAGGTCTGATGGATTATATGTTTTAGATATAAATCAAACAAATGATAGAATAGCTGCTGCAGCTAAATTCTTATCAAAATATGATCCAGATGATATTTTAGTAGTAGCTACAAGACAATATGGTCAAGCTCCTGTTAAGAAGTTTGCAGAATTAATAGGTTGTAAATCTATTCCTGGAAGATTCATTCCTGGAACATTAACTAATCCTAATTATGCTAAATTCATAGAACCTAAAGTTATAGTTGTAACTGATCCAAGATCTGATTCTCAAGCAATTATTGAATCAAAACAAATTGGCGTACCTGTTGTAGCTTTATGTGATACAGAAAACTTACTTAATACTGTGGATTTTGCTATTCCTGTAAATAACAAAGGAAGAAAAGCAATAGCTTTAGTTTATTGGTTATTAGCAAGACAAATATTATTAGAAAGAGGAACAATATCTGATATTGAAGAATTAGATGTTGATGCAACTGATTTCGAACTTAAATTCTAATAATTAATATAATATTTATAATAGCTAATCTTAATAATAGATAAGATTATAGAATCTCATAGCTAATACTTATAGCTAATTTCATTGTTATGTTGAGAAAATCTGCTATTGCAGGATCATTTTATGATAATGATCCTAATAAATTAAAGAAAACTATTGAGGAATGTTTTAATCATAGATTAGGTCCTGGGAATATTCCTAAATTAGGAGGTTCTAAAAAAGTTTCTTCTAAAGAAGTTTCTTCTAAAAGTTCTCCTAATGAACATCCTCCTAATAAACAGCACAATAAACATATTTATGGTTCTATTATTCCTCATGCAGGATATGTCTATTCAGGCTCAATAGCTGCTCATGCTTATTATAAATTAGTTGAAACAGGATTTCCAAAGACTTTTATAATTTTATGTCCAAATCACACGGGTTTAGGTACTGGAATTTCAATATATGATAAAGGGTCTTGGGAAACTCCTCTTGGAACTGTTGATATTGATGAAGAGTTTGCAAATAGCTTAATTTCAAATTCAGACATCATTACTCCAGATACTTCTGCTCATATGAGGGAACATAGCTGTGAAATTCATCTTCCATTTTTACAATATTTCTCAAATGATTTTAAAATAGTTCCAATAGTTATGTGGATGCAGGATATGGAATCTGCAAAAGAAATTGGAAAAGCAATAGCTAAAACAGTTAAATCAAACAACGAAATCTCAAACAACGAAATCAAAAGTGATAAAGAATCAAATTCAAAATATGATATTTCAGTTATTGCAAGTACAGATTTAACTCATTATCAACCTCAAGAAATAGCTAATAATCAAGATAAATTGATATTAGATTCAATAGCTAATATGGATGAATTTACTCTTATGAAAAATATAAAGGAATTTAATATTTCTATGTGTGGATATGGTCCTGTAATAGCTACTATGGAATCATCAAGACTTTTAGGAGCAAAAAAAGCAAAAATATTAAAATATGCTACAAGTGGCGATATTTCAGGTGATTTTTCATCTGTTGTTGGTTATGGTTCAGCTATTTTTGAATAATTCAAATAATAGTTGTTTTTATAATTAATACTGTTTTTAGTATTTTTATTAGTATTCCTAAAATTAGTATTTATAAAATTGGCTTCTAAAATTGGTATTTCTAAATAAGATATTTCTAAATTTGGTATTTATTAAATTTAGTATTTTTAAGCTTAGTATTTTTGAATTTAATAATAATAAGAATAATAATAGTAATATTAATACTAATACTAATACTAATAGTAATAGTAATAGTAATATGAAAAATAATAATATTAATAATAATAAATATAATAATAATTATAATAATTTTTGTATCGGATTTAATCAGTGGTATAATTTATAACTTAATATAGCTAATAATTTTGAATATGAGTATAATGGTAGATTTGGTGTTAATATGGAATCAATAGCTTCTGCTCCAGGTAAAACGATTTTATTTGGGGAACATGCTGTAGTTTATGGTGAACCTGCAATAGCTGGAGCAGTGGATAGAAGAGCTACTATAAAAATAACAAAATCTCTCAATGGTAAATCTATTTTTAAATCTGATGATTTAGGCTTCGAAGCGGAATTAAATACAAAAACTAAACGATATATTTCTAATAAAGGAAAGCCAGGAATTATAAAATATGTTTTAGAGATTCTTCATATTTATCATGATCATAGTCCTATTGTGATTGATCTTTCATTAGATATTCCTATTGGATCAGG
>JAISIQ010000016.1 GCA_031261945.1 Methanobrevibacter sp. | reverse complement strand
GAATAGAGCTATTTCGTCCAATCTCATCGAAAAAAGTTCATAAATCATTTGGAATAGCTATTTTAGCTATGGTTTTTTTAATAGCTATTTTCTTTCATATTAGTTGAATATTAGTTTATTGTTATTGGCATTATTATTATCAATATTGCTAATAATATTACTAAAATTATTACTAAAATTATTGGTAAAATTATTGGTAAGGATAGTATCATTAGTATTAGTATTAGTAGTAATTATAGTTAGAATTATTATTAATATTAATACTAATAGCATTAGTACTATTATTAATAAAAAAAATAATAAAATAAAAAAATTAATAGAAATAATAATAGAGATAATAAAAAATAATAAATATAAAAAATTAAAAATTAGAAAAAAATTTAAAGAAATAAAATAATAAAAATAGTAATATAAAATTAAACTGTTGCTAATTTGGCATCTATAAATGGTACATTGCTATCATTAACAACTGTGGCATTTGCCATTTTAAACTCGTCATGATTTTGAATAGGTAAAGTAAAGATTGCATTAACAAGTATCTGATATTCAGTAACCTTAACTATTAAATCAATACTGTTAATATTTTTAAGACTTTCAACAGTAGTATTTAATACATGAGAAGTGTTTATTATTTCTAAACCTACAATTTCACCTTCTTTAGTGAAGTCTAATATAATATTGTCAGTTAATGAAGTAGCTTTTGGTTTTGGATAATCTTTAACTTGAATATATAATGCATCAATTTCTGAATCATATTCATAATTTAATATTTTTTCATTGAACATTAAGATCTACTCCTTAATTTAGATTGGGATTCTGGAAAAGTGGTTATTAATTTTATATTATTTAAATCAATTATGAAAATCACGATAACAAGATTGTACTTATTAGTATCAGGATGCGAGAAAGTTACTCTGAATTTGTTGTTTATAGGTGTTTCTATTTGCAGAGGTATGCTTTTTTTAAGAATATTATAGCTTAATTCAGGACTACAATACTCCCTCTTCACTCTTATATCATAGTGAGGAGATTCAATAATATCTATTGATTCATTGTTTCTTAATCTTTCTAAAATTTTTTCCATATCATTAATTGAATAATTTATAATTATAAAAACCTCAAAAAATTTTATTCTAAGAACATATATAGTATATGAATTACTTATTATAAATAATTTTACATGTTAATTATTATAGGAGATAAGAACTCTTTATAGTTTATATAACTATTTTTTTTATTAAAGTGAGTATTTTTATAGAATATTAGTTTATATTGTTATTGGCAACTATCATATCATCAATATTGCTAATAATATTACTAAAATTATTAGTAAGGATAGCAATATTAGTAGTATTAGTAGCCGTATTAGAATTAGAATTAAAATTAGAATTAATATTATTAGCATTAGTACTATTATTAATAAAAAAAATAATAAAAATAATAGAAATAATAATAGAGATAATAAAAAATAATAATAAATATAAAAAATTAAAAATTAGAAAAAAATTTAAAGAAAAAAAATAATAAAAATAAATGAAAATTTAAAATAGAATTTAAAATACAATAAAAATATTTAACAGTTACAATATAAAATAATTATTTACATTAAAATATTATTTAAAAATATTATAATAACTTAATAAATAATGTATTATACTTAATAATTAATAATTCTTAATATAATTCTTTATTTTTATAAGGTGAATTAATTGCAATATTATGTAAGTCCTTTTAACAAAGAAGCTAAATTGAAATTTCCAAAAAAGATTACAATTTATGACACTACTCTTAGAGACGGTGAACAAACTCCTGATGTTTGTTTAGCCCCACAAGAGAAATTAGAAATAGCTAAAAAACTTGATGAACTTAAAATCCATCAAATAGAAGCGGGTTTTCCGATTGTATCGAATCAAGAAAGAGAATCTGTTAAAGCAATAGCTAACGAAGGTTTAAATGCCAAAATTATATCATTAGCTAGAACAAAAAAGGAAGATATTGATGCAGCTCTTTCTTGCGATGTTGATGGAGTTATTACTTTCATGGGAACATCAGACATTCATTTAGAACATAAAATGAAAGTAGGAAGAGAACAAGCACTTAATGTTTGTATGAATTCCATTGAATATGCTAAAGAGCATGGTTTATTTGTAGCATTTTCTGCAGAAGATGCAACAAGAACTGATTTAGACTTCCTTAAGAGAATATATAAAAAAGCAGAAGATTATGGAGTAGATAGAGTACATATAGCTGATACAGTAGGAGCTATTAGTCCTCAAGGAATGGACTTTCTTGTTAGAGAACTAAGAAAAAGCATAAAAACAGATATAGGACTTCATTGTCATAATGATTTTGGAATGGCTCTTTCAAATTCAATATCTGGATTACTTGCAGGAGGATCAGCTGTTTCAACAACTGTAAATGGAATTGGAGAACGAGCTGGAAATGCTTCTCTTGAAGAATTAATAATGGCTTTAAAGATTATATATGGAGTAGATTTAGGATTTAAGCTAAAACATATCCAAAAACTTTCTAACTTAGTAGAAAAATACACAGAACTAAAGATACATAACAATAAACCAATTGTAGGTAGAAATATCTTTAGACACGAATCAGGAATACATGTAGATGCTGTAATTGAAGAACCACTTACATATGAACCATTCCTTCCTGAAATTGTAGGGCAAAATAGACAAATCGTACTTGGAAAACATTCTGGTTGTAGAGCTGTTAAAGCAAAGCTTGATGAGTGTGGTTATGAAGTTACAAAAGATGAACTTTGTAAAATCGTAGAAGAAGTTAAAAAGAACAGAGAAGAAGGAAAATACATCAATGATGAAGTATTTAGTCACATTGTAAAAACGGTCCGAGCGCCTTTTGATCCCTAATTGTAACCTTTAATATTGATCCTTAATTTTTTAGCCTTTAAAGAATTTTTAACCCTTAAAAGAATGTCTTGAGTGTAAAAATGAATATTACTGAAAAAATCCTATCTAATGCTGCAAAAAAAGAAATAAGTCCTGGTGAAATAATCGAAGTAGATGTAGATTTAGCTATGTCACATGATGGAACATCACCACCAGCTATTAAAACTTTTGAGAAAATAGCTAAAAATGTTTGGGATCCTGATAAAATAGCTATTGTTTTTGATCATAATATTCCTGCTAATACAATTGGTTCTGCTGAATTTCAAAAAGTTGCAAGGAATTTTGCAAAAAAACAAGGCATTAACAAGTTTTATTCCCATGGAGAAGGAATATGCCATCAAGTTCTTCCAGAAAAAGGTCTTGTTGAACCAGGGAAGATAATTGTTGGAGCAGACTCTCATACTTGTACTTATGGGGCTTTTGGAGCATTTTCCACAGGAATGGGATCTACAGATATAGCCATGGTTTATGCAACAGGAAAAACATGGTTTATGGTTCCAGAATCATATAATATTGATGTGAATGGAAAATTAGGAAACAATATTACTGCAAAAGATATAATCCTCAAAATCATAGGAACTATTGGTGCTGATGGAGCTACTTACAAAGCTTGTGAATTTACAGGAGAAGTAATAGCTAATATGAATATAAGTGGAAGAATGACTATTTGTAATATGGCTATTGAAATGGGAGCTAAAAATGGAATAATGGAACCAAATAGCTATACTCTTGACTATCTTAGTGGAAGAACTGGAAAATCAAAAGAACAAATGAATATAATTAGCTCAGACAAAGATAGCACTTATGAAAAAGAATTTTCATTTGATATTAATGATATGGAACCTCAAATAGCTTGTCCAAGCGATGTAGATAATGTAAAAGATATTTCAAAAGTAGAAGGAATAGCTATTGACCAAGGTTTCATTGGATCATGTACAAATGGACGTTTAGAAGATCTTCAAGAAGCAGCAAAAGTCATAGCTGGGAAAAAAGTTCATGATGATGTTAGATTGATTATATCACCAGCATCTTCTGAAATTTATGAAATAGCTATTGAAGAAGGATTAATTAAAACATTTATAGATAGTGGAGCTATTGTTTGTAATCCTGGTTGCGGACCATGTCTTGGAGGACATATGGGCGTTTTATCAGAAGGGGAAGTGAGTATTTCCACTACAAACAGGAATTTCAAAGGAAGAATGGGAGATCCTGATTCTGAAGTTTATTTATCTAATGCAGGAGTTGTTGCAGCTTCAGCTATTAAAGGATTTATTGAAAATCCTGAAAATATAAAATAAAGAATATGAAATAAGAACCTAAAATAAGAATATAAAATAAATAATATAATAAAAATAAGGAGTATTTTTATGAATGGAAGAGATATAGATGTTAATATACTTAATGAAATAGCTAAACTCGAAAAGAAAGGGCATAAACTCTCTAACACGCAAAAAATACTTTTAGCTACAGATGGGTCTGTGACAACAATATTAGATGTATTAAATGGGAAAATAGCTATTAAAACACTTGTTCAACGGTTTGAAAAAGCAACGAAAGAAATAGCTGATGTTTTAGATATTGAAGAAGGAGAAGAAGTTAATTATCGTGTTGTTGTTATGCATAAGGATGATAAACCTCTGATTCATGCAATATCATACATTCCATTAAAGCGATTGGAAGAAAACTTTAAAAAAGATTTACTTATGGCAGATATTCCTATTGGAAGGATTCTTAGAAAATACAACATTGAATCACGACGTGAAGTAAATAGCGTAGCTATTGAAAACACTACGCCTGAATTAAAAGAAATATTCAACACTGATTCCGATTTATTAAGTAGAGATTATAGAATCATCAGAAATGATGAAGCTTTAATTTGGATTAAAGAAACATTTCCTTTAAATTACTTTATAAAGTAAAATAA
>JAISIQ010000008.1 GCA_031261945.1 Methanobrevibacter sp. | reverse complement strand
TGTTAATAAATATATCAAAGAAAATAACCTTACAAAAGAAGAACAAGAGGAAATCATAAGGCAAAAATTAGAATTATTTAATTTATTTTCTTCTAAATCTTTTAATAATGCTAGAAACCATTTTGATAATATGTTATCTAAAATTGAAGATTTTTATTTGATTATTCAAGAAATCATGGTAGATTCTATCATGCCTTATTTCAATACTTTCTTTGGATTCTTGAAAAATAATAATATCGAGTCTACATCTAATAAAATTGAAAATTATTTTCATAAAACTATGCCTAGGCATGTTAAAAAGATTATGAAAACTGTTGATGGCGTTATGGCGAGAATTTGGCTTAGAACTAAATTATGGGATGAAAGAAATGGAATCAATTTTTAACCACAAAGTTTTTGACAGAGCCTTTTTTTCAATAATTTTTTTATATGATTATAATAAATATAATATAACATAAAATATAATAAAAAATATAATAAAAATTATAATAAAAAGTATTAATAAAAAATATACATAAATAGATTAAAAAACAATTAATATTAAAATAACTAAAATAACTATACTAAAGAGGTGCTGTTATGTTTATAGCTACATTAGGAGGCATCTTCAGATTTAAAGATTTGCCTGAAGAATATGGTCCATATGTACAGTTTAAAGCAACAATTGAAAAAAGAGAAGTTAGTAATGACGATGAAATAGCTATTCTTGATATTGCTGGAACTGGTAGTCATCATGTTCTATTTTTAGATTCTTATGACAATATTGATCAGATTAAAGATGAATTAAAAGATGCTGATGCAAAAATAAATCACACAACTTTGAAAATATTAGAAGGTCATTTAGAATAGAATATTCATTTAGAATAAAATATAATTTAAGGGTTTGAATTATTATGGTACTTCCTGTTGAACAAACTTGGCTAATATTAGTTGATTTGCTCACAGATCTTAAAAAGAAAGGAATTGATATTCCTACTTCACTTAATAAAGATATAAGTCTTCTTAGGACCTCTATTAATTTTTATAAAAGAGATACTACTCATCCAGATATGATTAAAGAGCTTGAAAGAGTAAATACAGTCATTACTGAGGTTCAAGATAAATTATTATCCTTTGCTGAAGAATTTGGCACTGATTATTATAATAGCTGGACTGATAAATTAAGAAGAGCTAATCTTGGAGAAGAAGTATATAAAGAACCTGATTCTCATTCTAAATTTCTTTCTGGAGCTCCTCCTGGATTTTCATCTGCAAAAGTTCATCTCAAAAAACCTATTGCAGAAGATCGTGTTCAGGAAATAGCTGAATACAACAACATCATTATAGAATTTGAAGATGATACAACAATAGCTATTTTTGGAGATTCTGATAATATAAAAGAAGGTTTAAAAGAATTTGCTCCGTTTTTTAAAGAATAACTTCAAATAAATAAAGTTCAAATAAATAATTTAAAGAATATATATTTTTAGATGTTTAGTGATTAAAAACTTATAGGTATAGATAGGTATAGGTAAGGTATAGGTATAGATATAGGGTTTTGGTTTAATGAAGATTTTACAAATAAGTGATGTACATAGTGAAGATAATCCTAAATTTAATAGCTATTTAGGAAATAATGATTTAGATTTAGTTGTAATTACTGGAGATATTACTAATTTTGGACCTCCTGAGTTTGTTACAACCTTTATTGATAGAATAATAGCTCTTGGAATTAAAGTAATAGCTATTCCTGGAAATTGTGATAATTCTGAATCTATAAGTGCTATTAAAAGTTCTAATGCTACTTTTAATCATAGTAGTCTTTATATTGATAATAATATTTGTTTTTATGGATTTGGTGGTTCAAATCCTACTCCTTTTGATACTCCTTTTGAATTTGATGATAATGAGATTTATGAAAATATTAAACCCCTTTTTGGACAAATTGTAACTAATCAAAAGATGTTTAATATTTTAGTAACTCATGCCCCTCCTTATGGTTGTGCTTGTGATAAAATTGAAGATGGTTCTCATGTAGGAAGTAATGGGGTTAGAAAAATTATTGAAGAATTTAAACCAGATATAAGTTTATGTGGTCATATCCATGAAGCTAATTCTATTGATAAAATTGGAAATACTGTTGTTGCAAATCCTGGCATGCTTAAAAACAACCAGGGATGTTTAATAGAAATAGCTGATGATTTTTCTGATTTTAAAATAGAACTTATTGAATTTTAATATTTTAATTTTTAATATTTTTAGATTTCAATATTTTTAGATGTAGATTTTTAGATTTGAATTTAGATTTAGATTTACATGAATGCAACAAAACAACCAAATCAACCAAATAAATCAAATAAATCAAATCAAAGAGATTCTCAACCAATAGCTAAAGATTCTAATAAAAAGTTTGTAATAATAGCTGCTTCAATAGCTGCCTTTTTAGTTGCATTTTCTGCTTCTTCTATTACAGTTGCATTGCCTCCTTTAGCTATCGAATTTTCTATTGATGCAATCTTACAAAATTGGGTAGCTACAAGCTTTTTGCTTTCAATAGCTGTTTTTTCAGTTCCATTTGGTAAACTTTCAGGAAAATTTGGTTTAAAGAAAACTTTTATTTTAGGTATTTTGATTTTTGCAATAGCTTCAATCGGAGCAGTATTTTCATTTTCAGCATATTCATTAATATTTTTCAGAGTTGTTCAAGGGTTAGGTTCAGCTATTTTAAATGTAACTTCTCTTGCTATGATTACTGAAAGTTTACCTCCAAAAGAAAGAGGTAAAGGTATAGGTATCAATATTTCAAGTGTTTATGTTGGTCTTACACTTGCACCAGTTATTGGAGGCATTTTAACTTATAATTTTGGTTGGCAAAGTATATTCTTAATATCTATTCCTTTTTTAATAATAACTACAGTTATTACCATTTGGAAAATTCCAGAAGAATGGACAACTGGAATTGGTGAGAAATTTGATTATTTAGGAACTATAATTTACACAATAGCTATTTTGCTTTTAATTTATGGTTTTACAATTATGCATCAATTAAATGGAGTTATTATATTAATAATAGCTATTATTTTATTTGCTATTTTTGCATGGTGGGAACTTAGAAATAAATTCCCAGTTTTCAATGTAAAGTTATTTAAAAATCCTAAATTTACATCATCTTCTCTTGCATCTCTTATTAGCTATTTAGCTACATTTGTTGTAACTTATATTATCAACTATCATTTACAATATATTAAAGGTTTTGATCCTCAAATAGCTGGTTTAATTCTCATTGTAACTCCTGCAGTGATGGCTATTATCTCTCCATTTGCAGGTAGGTTATCTGATAAAATTGATCCGCAAATATTAGCTGCTATTGGTATGGGTTTTGTGTCTGTGGCACTTTTTATTTTAGTATTTTTAGATGGAAATACACCAATTTCTGTGATATTAATAGCCATGTTCCTTCAAGGAATAGGTTATGGATTATTCTCTTCACCAAATATAAATGCTATTATGGGTTCAGTTCCAAGAAAACTGTCTTCTGTTGCATCAGCAGCGGTTTCAACCATGAGAGTTATTGGTCAAACACTTAGTCTTGGAATGTTAACAGTTATTTTCGCTGTTGTAATGGGATCTGTTCAAATTTTACCTCAATATTTCCCACAACTTATTGAGAGTTCTCAAATAGCTTGTATTATTTCTACAATTCTTTGTATAATAGCTATTATGGCGTCTTTAGTAGGAATTAAATCTAATGTAAAAGTTAATTAATATTTCTATTTCTATTTCTATTTTTATTTTCATTTTATTTTTATTTTCATCTTTTATTTTTGATAGGGTCATATTCCTGAAATTGGTCTTTGATTTCAAAATAACTATTTTTATTTATATTTCTTTTGATTTTGGTCTTATTTTTGCTTTTATTTCTTTTTTTAATTTGGTATTGTTTTGAAAATTATAACAAACTAACTATAAAAATTATTGTGATGTAATAAAAGTGAATTAGTGACAATTCTTGTGATGAAATTATTTCACTTACAAAAATTAAATAAAAAATTTTATAAACTTTTAAATAAATATATTTAATGTTAATCAAATTAGAATAAACTTTTAGTTAATAATAATTTTAGTAGTAATTATTTATTAATATTATTATCACTATTATTACTATTATCAGTATTATCCATATTATTAGTAGTATTAGTATTAATCTTAGTATTAATACTAATATTAATATTAGTATTAGTATTATTAGTAGGTATTATTGATATTGGTAGTAGTGTTTATATTATTAGTAGTATTGTTAGTATTATTAGTAGTATTAATCTTAGTATGGGTATTAATATTGGTATTATTGATATTGGTAGTAGTGTTTATATTATTAGTGGTATTTTTAGTAGTATTATTGGTTATTGAATTAGTGATATTAATGGTATTATATGTACTAATGTTAGTATGGGTTAATATAAGGATATAATAATTTTAAGTATTCTGTGGGTTTATAGCTAATAGAAAAGTGTTTTTTTACAAATTGGGGTGATAATCTATGATAATGATTCAAGGAGAAGTTGGAGGAAAAATATATACTGAACCATTTTCTAAAGGGGTTCTTTCTCGCTCACTGACTAGAGCAGAGATGGGACCTAATAAAGCTTATGCATTTGCATCATGTATAGAATCTAAGCTCATAGAAGATAATATAACTCTTATTACTATTGATGAATTAGTTGAGCTTATCACTGATCGTTTAAAAGATGAAAATCCAGATATTGCGGATAAATATCTGGCTTGGAAAAAAATAAAACAATGTAATGATCCACTTGTTCTTTTAATAGGTGGAGCTTCTGGTGTTGGGACTTCTTCAATAGCTTTTGAAATAGCTAATCGTTTAGGTATTAGAAACATGATTAGTACAGATATGATTCGTGAAGTAATGCGTAAAATTGTATCTAAGGAATTACTTCCAGTTATTCATGAATCAAGCTTTACAGCATATAAAGGAATGAGAGTTTCACCTCCTCCTGAACTTGATGATGTATTAGCAGGATTTAGGGATCATGTTGATACTGTAAGTGTAGGAATCGAAGGAGTTATTGAAAGAGCTTTAAAAGAAGGAATTAGTATTGTAATTGAAGGAGTACATATTGTTCCTGGATTTATTAGTAAAGAATTACTTGAAAAAGATAATGTAATAATGTTTGTATTGACTCTTCATGATAAAGAAGTTCATAAGGGAAGATTTTATTCAAGATGTAGGCAGATGTGGGCTAGAAGACCTTTACAAAGATATCTTGATAATTTTTTTGCAATTAGAAAAATTCATAAATATTTTGAATCTCAAGCAAGAAAATTTGATGTTCCTGTTATTGAAAATATAGATGTTATAACAACTATAGACTCTATTATTAAAAATATAACTGAAACATATGGAGGAATAGCTAATGTTACAAAAAACGAAAGTGAAAGAATTGATGAGTGAAAATGTATTTACTATAAATCATGATGAAGAAGTAGTTTTTGCATTTGAAAAGTTAATGAAACATAAAATAAGTGCATTACCAGTGGTGGACAATAAAGAAAAAATGATTGGAATTGTCACAGCTTCTGATTTAGGCCATAATTTAATATTAGATAACTACAAATTAGGAACAAAAGTTTCTGAGGTTATGGTTAAAGAAGTAACTTATGTTACACCAAATGATACTTTAAAGGATACTATTCATATAATGAATGAAAATGCTCCAGAATTTGCTATAATCAATCAAGTACCTGTTTTAGATAATGGAAAAATTATTGGAATAATATCTGATGGGGATATAATAAAAGCTCTTAAAGATATTTAATTCATTTTGAAGTTACTTATCTTTCTCATTAGTTTTTATTAAATTCTTATATTTTATATCATGGTTTTTATTATATTTTTTATATTTTAATCATATTTTAAAGATTTAAAAACATTTATATAATATTAAAATCAATATTGTTATTGGCTAGACTGGAGGGTTAGGGGTCCTCTGTAAGCACACACCCCCTTAGGTGCAGTTGAAGTTCAGAAGGCGGCTTTTTGATTTAGTATCAGCCTAGAAAATTGATATAGAAACTTCGTCCTACAGGATTAATGGTCATAAATCTTTAACTGGAGGGTTAAAGATAATTATGTTTATCTTGGAAACGTGTCAGGCCTGGAAAGGAGCAGCTCTACCATTAACAGCTGATGCTTGTAGAGTAGCGGAGTGGAGTTGATTTTTTGGAGCACTGTTATTATTGAGACTAGTCCACTTCTGAACATGCCATTTAAGATAATGTCAATATTTATAATTTATATAAAATTAGAAAAACTTTATAAGTACCATTGTACAAATAGATTATATCTATATCATTAAAATAGCTAATAACTATGATATAGTTAAGTAATAAATAGCTATTAACTCTTTTTAAATAAGTATTAATTAATCAATATGTCGGGGTGGCCCAGCCTGGTACGGCGTTGGACTGCTAATCCAATGATCCCTTGGATCTCGCGGGTTCAAATCCCGTCCCCGGCGTTTATTATTTTTTCTTTTTATTTATTATTTATTTTTTTATTTTTTTATGAGATTTTCATAATTCGGAACTTTCAATAATTCAGGATTTTTATAATTTTATAGTTTCTAACCTATTCATAGCTTCTTCTATTTCTTTAT
This sequence comes from Methanobrevibacter sp., assembly GCA_031261945.1. Classification (GTDB taxonomy): domain Archaea; phylum Methanobacteriota; class Methanobacteria; order Methanobacteriales; family Methanobacteriaceae; genus Methanobaculum. The sequence continues at coordinate 1,880 of JAISIQ010000008.1, read as the reverse complement.
ATGAAGTAGCATAGGACATTCTTATATTATTTTCACTATATTGTCCAAAACCAGTTCCAGGAACTGTTACTACTCCTGCTTTAAGTGCTTTTTGAACGAAATCCTGTGAATTTTCTACTTTTGGAAATGCATAAAATGCTCCATCTAATTGACTACATTCTAATCCTATTTCATCTAATCTTTTAGCTATTAAATCTCTTCTTTTTTGAAATTCATTTACCATAGAATTAACAGTTTTTTGAGGTCCTTTTAATGCTTCATAAGCACCGGCCTGTGAAATAGAACTAGCACAAGCAGTATTATATTGGTGAACTTTTAAAAGTTCTTCGATTAATTCATTTTGACCAGCTAAATAAGCTATTCTAAGGCCAGTCATAGCATAAGTTTTTGAAAAGCCATTAACAACAACTACATTATCACTAAATTCAGCAGGAGAATAATGTTTTTTTCCATAAATAATTTTTTCATAAATTTCATCACTTATTATAGTAAAATCATAATCAGTTGCAAGTTCTGCAATAGCTTTAATATCTTTTTTTTCCATAACTGCTCCAGTTGGATTTGAAGGAGAATTTAAAATAATAGCTTTTGTTTTTGGGCTTATTTTTTCTTGAACATCCTCAACTTTCATTTTATATCCATTTTCAAACTTGACTTGAACAGGAACAGGAATAGCTTCAGATAATCTTATAGATTCAATATATGACATAAAACCAGGATCTGGGATTAAAATTTCGTCTCCTTTTTCAAATAATCCTTGAGCACAGATATATAATGCCTCACTAGCTCCGACTGTAACCATTATTGATTCTGGATCAATAGCTAAGCTATTATCTTGTTTTAGTTTTTTAGATATTTCTTCCCTAAGTTCTAAAAACCCTTTATTAGAAGTATAATGGGTAAAACCTTCTTCAAGAGATTCGATAATAGCTATTTTCACATTTTCAGGAATATCAAAATCAGGTTCACCAATTCCTAAATTTATGGCATTTTCGTCTGTAATTTCAAACATTTTTCTTACTTGAGATAATTCCACTTTTTCAAGCCTTTTAGCTGTTTTAACCATATTTTCATCCTTATTTTTTTTATTAATTAAATTTTATTAATTAATATTTTTATAGCTATTTTATAATTATTTCTATTTTTATAATTATTTTTATAATTATATTGATAATAATAGTTTTATCATATTTTTTATTATATTTCTTATTTTTTTTATTATTATAATATTTATTAGTATATTTATTAGTATTTTTATTATTATAATGGTTATTTTATTATTTATTACAAGATCTACAATTATAACAAGGATTTTCAACACACCATGGAGTTGTTTTTCCTTTTTTTAGCTTTTCATACTCTTTTTTTAAGAAATTTTCATTTAAATGAATATCTATATTTTTCCAAGGTAATTCATCTTCTAAATCATAACCTGATGAATATTTTTCCCATTCTCTAATACCTATTCTTTTTTCTAATGATTTTTCAAGTAATTTTCCAACTTCTCTACCTTTACAAGATAAAACATATTGTATCAATCCCATTTTGGGGCTGTGGAAATTAATAGTTATATTTTTTAACTTTGATTTAAGATATCGTGTCTTTGTTTTTATATCTTTTAAATCATATCTTTCCCATTGTAGGGGAGTATGTGGTTTTGGTATTAATGGATTTACACTAAATTTAATTGAACTGAATTTAACTGAGTTTTTATTAGTATTAGTATTAGTATTAGTATTAGTATTAGTATTGGTATTAGAATTAAATTTAAATTTTGATTCGACTTTTGATTTTAAAGAATCTAAATACTTAATATAAATAGCTAATTCTTCTATGTCTTCTTGTGTTTCATTTGGAATTCCTATTAAAAAATATAATTT
>JAISIQ010000122.1 GCA_031261945.1 Methanobrevibacter sp. | reverse complement strand
TCCCAACTGGTTCAACTAAGCTAAATTCAGACATTACCCACAAATAACTTCCAAAGATAAGGATTGCAGCTATTACTATTGCAAAAAATGTAGATCTTTCCATTTTATCACATTAAAATACTATGCTATCTTCATTATGTTATTTACTACTCATTATTGCCATTATTTTATTATTGCTATTATAATTAATAGCTATTACAATTATTATTTATAATTATCATTTATAATTGTTACTCATAATCGTTACTTATTATTGTTAATTATTATTGTTAATTATCCTAGTTATTTATTAATTATTACTATTATTAGTATTATTACATTTATTATTAATTTTATTATTACAATCTATCATTATAATATTTATCATAATGCTTATTACAATATTTATTATTATTATTATTATTTGTTAGTTATTGATACATTTATTAAAATTAATACAAAAATATTCTGTAGAAATAGCTATTTTAATATTAATAATTATATTAGTAGCAATATTACAATTAACAATATTAACAAGGTTAAAATTAATAAAAAATAGTAGTGAAAGGAAATAAAAGAAAATAGAGAGAGTAAGAAATGAAAATATTAAAATTAGCCATTTATCCATAAATAGAAGATAAGGGCATATTTTACCCAAATCTAATACTTACTTATTAGTTCATATGATAAACTAAGGAATGGACCCTAACTATTATTATATATTTTATAGTATTTAAAGTTTATTTGAAATAAAATAAAATAGTCTTGATTTTATTAAGTTAAAATTGATACCCTATAACAGAGAAGTAAGTTCCTATCTAATGTTCGTCGTCACCTGAAATAGAAAATTAACAGTTATATCAACTACAAAAAACTAGAAAAATAGAATACAAAATTCTTTGAAATAATAAAGAATAAATCTAATATAATATATTATAAAAAAAGTAGAAATAAAAAAAATTTTTATCCCGTAACATTATTTAAATAATGATAAAAATAGTTATTTTCTGTAATTTATTTTCCTGTAATTTATTCTCTATAATTAATATCAATAAAAGAATCTAAATTAGAATAAGCCTTAGAAATACCAGATTCTACATCTTCTTTACTAATATTAGAAAATTCATCACCAGAAATATCAACTTCAATATCAACATCTAATTGGCTATTTTCATAAGAAACGGTAATATCAATATCTAAATCAGCTATTTCTTTAGAAGAGATATCTTTTAAAATAAGATCAGTAGCTATTTTTGAGAAATATTCAGATATATCATCTAAATCTTCTTGAGATAATTTTTTAAGTTTTTTCAAAATAAATCCTCAAAATAGCTATTAAACCATAAATATTTGTAAAATTATTGAGCTGGGTTGTTTTGCATAGCTTCTTGGATAGAAGATTGCATTTCTTGAAGCTTTTTCATAACTCTTTCTTCTTGGCGAGCCATAGTTTTTTCTCTAAGTTTAAGAGTTTCTAATTTTTCTTCAAGTTCTTCATTAATTTCATCTCTATCTACTTTAATAAGTAAATTTCCAGCTGTTTTGAAAACTTCTGCTCCAGATTCTGTTGTTTTTAATTCTTCAAGAGCTCTTTCAGTTTCTTGAATTTGAATATCTACATTTTGCTTTTGTACAGTTACAGCTTGTGCTTGTTGTTGTAATTGCTGAAATTGATTTAATTGATGTTGTAAATTTTGAGGTATTTCCATATTTTCACCTATTTTTTAATTTTATAAATTTATAATTAAATTTTATAATTTTTATATCTTAATTATATAGTTCTAATATATTCATTATAAATATAATTATTAAATATTATAATTATTAAATATAATTTTTATGTTATTTTTATGTTATTTTTTATATTATGATAATTTTTTATACTAATAATAAATTATATTAATAATTTTAATAGAATTACTATTTTCATTAATAAATATATTCATTAATATATTATTTTATATATTATTTTATATTTATAATATTTATAGTATAGTTTATATTTGTATTAATGATTATTGTATTAAGGATTATATTAATATATGTTATAATGATTATTTATTAATCTCCTACTAATTTATTTACTTTTAAAGATAAATTAATCAATTTAATAGCTGAATTAATAGATGCTCTAAAAGAAGTAGCATCTTCAGATAAAATAGCTATTATAATAGAGTTATTTTCTAAATTAATTGTCATTTGTGACCTATAATCTGGAGATGATTCAAATTCTAATAAAACAGAATCATGAATAATTTTTGCTTGTTTTTTATTATCAAAATCAATAGCTATTCTACTTTTAATAGATTTAACAATAGATAAATCATTAGATGATGAATTAAGAATTATATTATCATTTGAAATAATAAACACTCCAATTATGAGTTAATCACTTTTCTAATAGCTATTTTAAGACCTGTATCCTCACCAAATTTATTAAAAAAATGGATTTTAGCTATTTTTTTATTATATTCCTCATTTCCTTCATATTCATAATCATCATCTATTTTTTCAATGAAAATATAATTTTCTTTAGGATTTTCACCTATTTTAATATTTAAAATATCAGCTAAGGCTTCTAATTCTGGAAAATCACATTTAATAGCTATTTCATCAGTTTTTATATGTAATCGTTCATTAGTAGTATTTATAGAACCTAAAATAACTAATAGCTCTTCACCTTCATTAGAAAAAAAAGATATTTTACTTGGATTACCTTTCATTTCATAAACTAAACAAATAGAATTATAATTAAGACCTTTAGATTTAAGCTGAAGATCGCGCATACTCATCTTTCCACGATTTAGATATTCATATCCAAGTGCATGAGAAAGATTTTTACAAAAAGCTCTTGTTTTTTGAGAAGGTTTTCTTGAAGTTGAAATTAGCATATAAAACCCAAATATAATAGAATTGAAATAAATGATTTAAAATAATATCATGAAAATTAATTAATTAATAAATAAATAAAAAATAAATAAATTAATTAAATAAATGAATAAAAAAAATAAATTAAAAGAAAAAGAAGAAATATAAAAATAAATATAAAAATAAATAATCTTAATAGCTATTTATAATTAATTATTTTATTTATCTTGCTTTACTTTATCTTGCTTTTACATTTTTTTTAACAGTAGGAACATTTTTGAAAAGAATCCTGTATCTGCATTTTGGGCATTTGTTTTCCATATGACTTTTAGGATCAATTTCAGTTCCACATTCAGAACATCTATACAATTAATCTCCTCCAACTACTCTTTTAATGTTACGATTAGCTGTTTTTACCATAGGAGTCTCAGGAACATAAGCTCCACCAGTGAATACAACACCACATTTGTTGCATTTCCAAATTCCAGAACTGAGTCTTTTAACAGCAGGTCTGTCACATTTAGGACAAACATGCTTCTTTTTCATATTTTCTTCAATGGATTTTACAGTTCTTTTAGCTTTTCTTCCATATCTTGCTCCAAATCTTCCTGTAATTCCGACTTTTTTTGTTCTTGCCATAATATCACTTAAATAAAAATTAAAAATTTTGATAAATTATTAAACAAATTATTAAAATAAGAGTAAAATTTACCTAATGTAATAATATTGATTAAATCAGTATTTAAACTTAATGATTACTTAATAATTTTTTATAAATATTAATATAAAATTTAAATATTAAAATTAATATTAAAATTAAATTAATTAGATTCATTAAAAAAATTAAAATAAATAGCTATTAAAAAATAGATAGCTATTAATATAGATATAGCTATTAAAATATAGCTATTAAAGGTTTTTAAGTAATTCTGGTACTTTAGAATAAGCTATTTTAACAGATTCTAAAATATTTTCTCTTGTTAAAGGATTATTTCCTCCTTTTTGCATAGCACAAATATTACCAGATTCAGTAATTCCAATAGATATACGTGCATCTAATATACTTTCTTCTTCACGAGCAGGGTCTAAAACCATTTTATCTCCGATTTTAACAAAAGTACACATAGCTGCTTTATCTCTGAGAGGTAAATCCATAGTTTCATTTTCATCTATAACTACTTCATCATCAACATATTTAGCTATTGGTAATTTAGTATTCATTAAAGCTGCCATTACACCAAGTGTTGCAGCATCAAAGAGATTTCCATCATAATCAACAATATGTAAATCTACAAATACCATCCATACTTTTTTACCTGGTTCAATACATAGCTTTTCCAAATCAACCATTTCACTTTCACGAATACATCTATCTACAACTCTTGCAAGTTCAATTGACTCTTCACTTGGCGGCCCTGGTTCAAAAGTTGGATCAGCCATTGGTAACATTTCACCATTAGTCATTAAAACTCCGACATTTGGAGTATCAGGGAAAGGTTCACCAATTTGAGGTTTACAACCTACAATTATTTGAGTTTTTCCTAATTTAATTCTTGCAGAACCTTCAGCTTTTGAAATAACATCAGTTTCAATTTCAATATCTCTAAATTCATCCATAGCTCTTCCATCAGCTCTTTCTCCATCATTAATAAGATGAGTAATGCTTTTTCTTGTAATTTCAGGTGTAATTTTCATAATATTATCTCCCCATAATTATAGCTATTCTTTAGCATATTTTTCTTTAAGAGCCTCTATTTGGACTTTATTTACTTCTTTACATCCTTCAATAGCTAAATCCAAAGCTTTTTCGAATTCTTCTTCTGTTAAGTTTCCATCACTTTGAAGCAGTGTAATATCTCCAGTTCTAGGCATAATAGCTATTGGAACATCAGCTTGACCTTCTTTATCTTCTTTTTCTGAAAGATCTAAAACAATTTCATCATCAACTTTACCTGCTGCGCATCCAACAACTAAATCTCTCATTGGAATACCTGCATCAGCTAACGCCACAGATGCTGCAGTGATTCCTGCACATCTTGTTCCACCTTCTGCTTCTATTACTTCTATGAAAATATCCACCATAGATCTTGGAAAACCTTCTAACATTAATGAAGGTCTTAAAGCTTCAGCTGTTATTTTTGAGATTTCTGTAGATCTTCTATCATGTCCTGGCCTTTTTCTATCATCAACAGAGAATGGTGCCATATTATATTTACATCTAATAACACCTGTATCAGGACGTAGCAATCTTCTTATATAAGATTCTCTTGGACCATAAACAGCTACTAAAATTTTGTTACCACCGACTTCTAAATAAGCAGACCCATCTGCTCTTTCTAATACTCCTGCTTCTATTTTTAAAGGACGAATGTCATCAAATGCTCTATCATCATCCCTTTTTTTATCATTGCTAGTGATAAGAATCACCTCATAATATATTAAATTTATTATATTAAATTTATTTATAATTTTTATTATAGTTGTTATTCTATTTCTAAAATCTCTATAAAATTTCTATAAACTTTCTATTAAATTTCTATTCTATAATTGATTGAAAAATTTAGATTAACCTCTTTTAAATGCATCCATAAAACTAGGTTTAGGTTTTTTTTCATTAGAGTTTCCATTAGACTTTTCACCATGTTCTTGGTTAGATCCTTGATTAGATTCCTCAGTAGATGAATCTTCAGAGCTAGTAGAATTTAAAGAATCCTCACCAATAGCATCTTTATCATCAACATCCCCATCAACAGCTTCATCAACATCATTATCTATATTATTATCTATATTATTAATCCTTTCTTCACGTTCTATTTCTTCTTTAATATTTTCAAGTCTTGGTTTTTCTAATACAGATCCTTGTTCATTATCAATTTTAGAATGATTCTTTGAATAATCTTTTTTATTAGAATGTTCTTCTTCAGCTATTTCTTCATCTTCAATAGCTATTTCAAATTCTTCACTACCTTCTTTAGG
>JAISIQ010000042.1 GCA_031261945.1 Methanobrevibacter sp. | reverse complement strand
TAATTTTTCTTAATTTTCATTATAACTATTTTTATTAATCCTATTTTTATTTTTAAAAGAAGTATTTATATTATTTTTAGATTAGGATTATAATTATTAATATTATCAATATCATAATTATTATAATTATTAACGTCCTTAAAATTATTGCCATTATTAAAATTAGTATTATTGATATTATAATTAGTATTTTTACTATCTTTGCTATTCTTTGTATTATTGAGAATATTAATATTAATAATAATAATAATAATATTAATTGTAATTGTAATGGTAATAGTAGTGATAATATTAGTAATAGTAAGAGTAGTATTAATAGTATTAGTAGTATTAGTAGTTATATGGATATTATTCGTATTATTAGCATTATTCGTATTATTGGTAATTTTATTAAAAGGATTAATAGCAGTATTATTATTAATATTAGAATAACTATTTATTAAAATTTTATAAAGCTATTTAGTAATAATTTTACATCCATCATCTTCAACAATTACAGTATGTTCTTTTTGAGCAACCCAGCTATTTGCTTTTTCTTTTAGTGCAGGGTAAGGATAAATAGCCATAGCTTGAGATAGCTGACGCAGAGAGCTATTTAGTCTATTTGGATTGAATTTTTCTGTTAACCATCGTGCTGAGAAGTGAAAGTTAGGATAATTTGTTTTTATTTCATCTAAGACTTTTTTGGTTTGAACCATTCTAAATGGTTTGTCTTGCATAAATTTGTATATATATGTTCCTTTGGCATCTCCAACCCAACCAACACCATCTGTTACAAAAGGTTCAATAGCTATTACATCTCCTTCTTTGAGTTTAGTTGATGATTTATCATTTACACTTGGGATAGAAATACCAGAATGTAAATTCCATTGATCTAATCCATGTCCAGTGAGGTTAGCTATTGGTTTAAAACCAAATTTGTCAATAGCTATTTCTACTTCTTTACCAATTTGCCCTACTCCAACACCATCGCGAACAGTACTAATAGCTGCTTCTAAAGCAGCACCAGAAGCTTCAATTAATTTATAATTTGTGTCTAAGGTATCTTCATCAAATTTATCTTCAAGATCATCACCAGGGGCCATGATTGTAATAGCTGAATCTGCAATATATCCATCAATATGGGCTCCAAGATCTAACTTAACTAAATCTCCAGTAGCTATTTTATTTTCATCATTAGCAGGAGAAGTGTAATGTGCAGCTATTTCATTTAGAGAAACATTACAAGGAAAAGCGATTCCTGCACCTGCTTTTATTATTTCACTTTCTACAAACTCAACTAAGTCTAAGATCAATAAATCATCTTTTATAAGTTTAATAGCTTCTTCCCTTATATTTGCAACTATTTTTCCAGCTTTTTCATAAGATTCTATCATAGTACCCTCTTTAATAATTAGAAATTACTTTAATGAATTATATTCTTTATATTCTTAATAAACTATTTATACTTTATTCAATAGTTTATTTCATTAAGTAATAGCTATTTTTTAAATTTATACACAATTTTTATATACTTTATCAAATATAATATTATTAATAGTTAATTAAATTAATATAAAATTAATATAAAATTAATTAAAATAAAGTAAAATAAATTAAAATAAATTATAAACTATATTTGATTTATAATTAATAAAAATATATTCATAAAAATATTCATAAATATATTCATATAAATAGCTATTTTAAATATAGCTATATGGGGTAAAAAAATGGCTACAAATTTATTGTTATTACCAAATCAGACCTTCGTATTGATTTTAGCAATTATAGCATTTATAGTTATAATTGCAATTGTCATACAATGGAGACGTGTCCGTGAATCTCACAATACTGTAATGTTAATGGAAAAAGAGATAGAACTTAAAAAAATAAGCTTAGTTGAGAAAGACTTAGAATCAAAGAGACTTATGGAAAATCCTATTCAACTACCAAAAGATCAGCAAGATAATTTGACTAATATCCGTAAATCTACTTCTGAAGTAATGAACGATGTAGGATATTTACATAGTGAAATTAACGAAAGATTGGCTCGTTTAGAAGCTCAAACAGAACAAAGAAAGTTGGAAAGAATGCTTAAAGATATTGAAACTAAGGAAAAACAACTTCTAAAAAAGTAACTTCTAATGGAACAAATAATATTCAATATTTAATATTATTTATTAGTATATCTAATAGTAAATTATAATAATATATAAAAAACATAATAAATAGTGTTTAATAATAAAAATAATAAGGAGGCATTAAATGGAAGCATTGGAATTTTTAGCTATTATAATATTGATTATTGCAATAGTTATTTTGTTATATTATTATATAAATAATATCAATCCAAATACTATGAATAAATTAAGAAATCAGATGTCTTCAATTGCTCCAAATAGCAATGAAGCAGAAAAAATGCCGGGGGGAAGATTGAACATGAATCAAAATAGTGAAAATAGCTCTATGGGAGAGAAAATTAAAGTCAAATTCAAAGATATTGACATGCCAAGTTTTAATACTGATAGCTTTTCAAAAAAGATAGATGCATTTTTAGATAATAAAAGCGAAGAACTAATTAAAGATTGGTCTTTAGCTACTAAAGATGATATTTCAGTTCTTGAGAAAAGATGGGAAATAGCTAATATGAACCTTGAATCATTAGAAAAACGCTTTAATGAATATAGGGACTATACCAACGAAAGAATTGATAGTGTTAATGAAAGATTAAGTAAACTCGAAGAAAACAAATAATATTTCTTTCTTCTTTTTTATTTTTATTTTTTTTTCTTATTATTCTTTTTCTTTTGTAGTATATTTAACTTTTTTTCAATGTTTTTAAGATCTTTAATATTTTTAATTTAATATATTTTCATAATATTTCTTATTAGTACTTTTGTATTTTTATAAATTTTATAGTAATCTTTATATACTAACATTAACAAACTATTCAATAAGATTAATTTTACTTATAATTTTGTATATTTTATTATAATATATTAACACAAATTATAATTTTATTATATTTGATTTCTTATAGCAGGGTGGGGTAGTCTGGTGATCCCGCGGGGCTCATAACCCCGAGAGCCCTAGTTCAAATCTAGGCCCTGCTATTCTTATTTTTATTATTTATACTTTTACTTTCTCTTCTTTCTTTACTTTTTAATTTAATAGCTTATTTTTAACTTTTTATATAGTTTGATACCTTTTTGGTAAATATTTATGTATGAATTATATATTATTAAATCTGAAAGAATATTCTAAAATTTCAATATAATTGTTTAAAATTTTTAAACTCAGATGTAATCATATATTTTTTTATTTTTAAAATCTCAATTTCTTTTTAAAAGTTTAAAAACCGTTAGGTTTTTTATAATTTTTTAAATATTAAACTAATGAGTATTAATAATGAAAAGTTTTCTTAGCAATAGCTTCTTTTATTGATGTTTATTTCACTACGGGTTTTGCTATTGTTTTTTTGGGATTTAATTTTATTGCGGGTTTGTAGTTTGTTTTGAATTGACGACGAGCGTTAGCGAAGATGTCAATATTTGGGAGGGCGGAGACCCGAGCAAATTCGGGAAACGGAGACGAAGTCGGAGTTTCCAAATTCTGTGTCATTATATCAATTTGTATCTCTTCTTGTAATTTTACTTTTTGTGTGTTATTTTATTTTTAGTACGTTATTTTGTCTTTGTTTAGACCAAAAAGTTTATTAATAGTTATTTACATAATATTATTCTGCAATTATTCTTGAAATTAGTATTTAATAGATTAAATATTAATTTATTGTGTTAATGAGGGATTATTATTAATGATATTTTTGAAGACTTGTCAGAACTTATTAAAAAAAGCAAGTTTCGCCGTTATGATGAAAAGATTAGCTTATATGACAATCCTTCTGTGACTAATGAATTGATTAATACTTATCCTCTAAATTTAGTAGAAAATGAAGAAAATGCTATTGGTGTTTATTCTATAGATGATGATTCTCATATTAATAAATATTTTAGGGAAAAAAATATTTTTCTTAAAAGAGAAATTTATATTAATAATTATAGGTATGATAATAGAAGATTCCAATTACTTATCGAAAATTTAGATTCGGCAGTGGGTAAACATTCTTTGGTTGAAAATACAATTTTGTATAAAGGATATGAAGATATTGATTGTTTGAGAATGTTTGAAGAGGGCGAAGTTTTTTTAGATTTAGGATATTGTTCAACAAGTTTAGATTTTGAAGTTGCTGAAAGATTTTCTGATAAACCTAACGGATGGGTTATGGAGAGTTACTCTTTAAAGAATACAATTGGAACTTATTTAGGTAAATATTCTTATTATAATGAATTTGAATATCTTCTTCCAAGAAATTCATATTTTCTGATTTTAGAGATTGATGATATAAAAAAAACTTTTAAAACTTTAAATATTAATGAAATTATTGATAATATATAATTTAGTTTAAATATTATAATTTACATAAATGGTATATAGGTGATATAATGGGTGAAGAATTGAATCCTTTCACAGAGGAAGAGATCAAATTAATGAATGAAGAATTTCGAAAAAGTAGAGATTATTTCAAAAAACACCCTGATGAAGCAAGAAGGGCTAGTAATAAAAAAGCAGAAACAGATAATCGAAGTTTCATCGATTTTATTAAAAAGGAAGAAAGTCCTATTGATAATGTGAATTCATTTACGGTCGAACTATATTATAATAGAAACGAAGACGTATTAATTATGGGTGTTGAAAAAGATTATCAACCAGATGTTTCTGTAAAATTAGATAAAAATATTTATTTGGATTTTGATGAGAATAGAACTCCTGTAGCTTTGAGAATATTGAATGCTAGTAAAACTTTCAATGTTGTTAAAGATAGTTTTTTAGAAAAAAACTTTTTAGGTTTTTCTATGGATATTCATGTTAATTTTAAATCAATAACTGTAAATGCATTTTTTAGGTTAAATGCTAGAAACAAAACACAAGAGAAATCAATTTCTCCTAATATTAGTAATACTTTAAGGTTACCTACAATTAATAGTGTAGCCGACTTAGCTACAGTATAATTTTTTTTAAAGTTTATACTATTATTTTTTTAAATCATTATTATTACCTTTTTTTAACTTATATGTTTATATTTGTGTTGTGATTTCTTTTTAATAGCTATTTTGATCTTTATTTTACTACTGGTTTTGCTAATTTTGTTATGGAGCTTTAATTTCATTGTGGATTTTTATTTTGTTTGAATTGACGACGAGCGTTAGCGAGGATGTCAATATTTTGGAGGTCGAAGACCTGAGCAAATTCTCGAAGCGAAGATGAAGTCGGAGTTTTCAAATTCCGTGTTAAATCCTTTGAGTTTTTTTGACTTATTTTTTTAATAGCTATGTTTTTTGTTTTGAATTGACGAGGAGGTCGAAGACCGACGATGTCAATTCCCTGTTAATTTGATGTTTATTTTACTTTTACTATAATTATTATTTCTAACACTGCTATTGTTATTAGTATTATTAATGCTATTATTGTTATTATTTATATTATTATTAAATATTCTATCGTTATTGCTTTTATTATTATCATTATTTTTATTTTTATAATTAATACAGAAACTAATCCTCATGAAATTAACATGTCAAACACTAATTTTTTGTATGAAAATTTTCAATTTATATATAAATAACCAGAAAATTTAGTTCCAAAGATTAAGTTTTGTGCTATAATTTCAATTTATTTTCAAAATTATTTTTAAAATAATTCAATATTAATTCTAATATCATAATCTTTTTATACTGAATTATACAAATACTATGCTGTAATGGCAAGTCAAAGGTAGCTACTGGTTAATAGCTATTTTCTATGAATTTAGCTATTTTAACTAAGGAAACTCCATCCATCACACAGAAAACTATAATATCTGAAAGGATATATGCTGAGAAGTATGACTCTGGAGCAGAAACGATACAGCTTCCATTTGAATGACTATGATGCAATAAGCTGAGATGACATTGGAAGAATATGGTGAAACGGCCAATCTATAGTTGATGCAAGGACAAAGGTGCTGATTATCCATCTGTGGTAGGCAAGGTAGT
>JAISIQ010000189.1 GCA_031261945.1 Methanobrevibacter sp. | reverse complement strand
AAATTTCTAAGCAAAGGAATATTTTCAGTCTTTAACTCGTATTTTCCAGGCCCAAACAAGTCCAATACTTGACCATTTCTATATAATATCGCTTCTTGTGATTCATGCACAATTAGCTGGCTTTTAGTATTAAAATCCTCCTCAGGATGCTTCCATACTAAAGTACTATCATCACCTTCAAACTTTATAACTTTCAAAAGATCCATTTCTATCACTCAAATTTATTTATTTTATATAAGAAATGTAAATCATTCCCAAAATAGGTAATACAATAATTAACGAAAGAATTGTTACGGCTATTTCAATACTAAATATTGAGAATGCTAACGCTCCAAAAATTGGCCCTCCTCCGAACACTATTATCAGTAAAATCAGTAATATACCTTCATAATGGACCCATTTATCATCAACACTAGCTTCACCTCTTTTAAATCGGATTTCACTAGCTGCTATAGACTTAGGAGTGTATTTTAATATTTCTTCATCATTTAAAATGCCTGTTGTTGGTTCATGCCTACTATCTGGATCTTCTCTATTTAATTCAATTAATCTTCTTATCTCTTTTTCTTTCAGTCCTTCATCAACACTTATTTTTCCTAAAGACATATTTGGATATTTTGCCCCACAACTTTGGCAGGTAGCTATCCCATCAACATTAGCAAGGTTTTTACTTCCACAATTTTCACATATAACATCCTCATTAGAATTTTGAATTTCTCCACTAACTAAATTATTTGATAATTCTTCTTTAAAATTTGATATGTCAGATATCAATGAATTATTGAGCTTTATAAAATAATCAATTATATCCAATCTTTCTTGGGAATTTTTTTCTGATAATTTAATAAGTTGAGGAGCATATGTCAAAATATTCTCTCTTCTTTTTTCAAATAGGTCTTTATTATGCTCTCTAAGTTCTTCAGAGAGATTTGTTCCAAATTCATGATTAATTTTTTTTATTGAATTTGTAACATATTCAACTTCCTTTTTGTCTAAAACATCTGTTTCACTTTTTAGTTCTTCTAGTTTTTCTTGGGTTTCATAAGCTAATTCCACTAATTCCTCATAACTAATTTTTGTACTAATCTTTAACCTCTTTTCTAAATCATTCATTTTATCACAGATATTTTTCTAGTAGATTTATTATAAATCATTTAATTCTATAAAAACAGCTCGTTTGTCACGAAAACTTTCATTTTCTATTATAGATGCTTTTTTAAGTTTATCTCTCAAGGCAGTATTAATAAAAATATATTCAAATCTAAAGCTATTTTTTCTGGAATCCCAAGTATACTCTTTTGAATTCGGATTCAATTCTCTAAAACAATCAATAAATCCTATTTCTTCTAATTTATCTAATATTTTTCTTTCTTGTTGGGAAAATCCTAATCCATCATATTTGTCACTTATATCAATATTTTTATGGGCAATTTTGAAATCTCCACAAATAATCATATTTTCTTTTTCTTTTTTAGATATAAACTCAAATAATGATTGAAAAAATGCTATTTTCTTCCTCATATCTTCTCCATAGGGAGCATGAATATTTATTAGATTAAATTTTTCAAATTCAAAAAATTGAAATCTTCCTTCATTGTCTATTTCATCAATTTTTATTTCATCATCAAAATTTATTGCTTTTTTTAATGAATATGTCGCAGTACCATTATATCTTCCACCTA
Organism: Methanobrevibacter sp.; assembly: GCA_031261945.1. Lineage (GTDB taxonomy): Archaea > Methanobacteriota > Methanobacteria > Methanobacteriales > Methanobacteriaceae > Methanobaculum. Next base: position 10,126 of record JAISIQ010000189.1, on the reverse strand, counting down.
CTTGTTTAGAAAAATATCCTTCATAGTTAGGCATGAGAATATCGTTTCCAGTTCGTATATCTTGGAGACATATTACATCAGGTCGTTCTTCATGTATAAAATCTTTTAATCCTTCTTTTATTCCTGCATTGATTCCAGTAATATTTATTGAAATAATTTTCATAATCTTTACCTCTATCACTATTTATATATTTTGCATTGATTTTTCCATAATTTTATTGAAAAATCATAACTCATTTTTATGAAAATGTATATTTTTAATTAAACTTTGATTGTTATCCTATTTAAATACTATGTCTTAACAAGGTCTTAAAGAGTGCTTTAAGTAGTTTTATCAAAATAAATAAATTTAATAATATGGATGAAATAGATGATGAATTACTAGAAAAAGTGGCTTTTGTGAGATTATCGAAACATAGGATGAAAATCTTAGAATTGTTAGAAAATAATATAATGATGCCTTCTGAAATCAAAAAACAAAAAAATTTAGCTTATACTCATCTTAGTAGATATCTTAACTCATTAAAAGATAAAGAACTTATCATCTGTCTAAATGAAAAAAGCAAAAAAGGAAGATACTATCAGATAACTCCAGAAGGCGAAAATGTCTTAGAATTCATAAAAAAATTAGAAAAAAAGAATTAATGATAAATATTATTTTAATTAATATTAATATCTATAAATATATAAAATAAGAAGAATAATATAAATAATTAGTAATTAGATAATAATCATAATAATCGCAATAATTACTATAATTACTATAATAATTATAATAATAAGAATAAAGAGAAGAATAAAATAATAAAAGGACAAAATGCAAGACATTATGAATAATCATTCTTTTTATTAATTTATTATATCTTGTATTTTATATTCTATTTTATCCTATTCTATATTGTATTTTGATTAATTTGATAAAATGATTAATTTAAAAATCCCTACTTCCAATAGCTATATCGAAAATTTAAATCCAGGGAATCAGCTATTAATTAGTGGAACTATCTATACTGGAAGAGATGCTGTTCTTCCAAAAATAGCTAATTTAATAGATGAAGGAAGAGAAAATGAAATTCCTTTTGATCTTGAAGGAATAGCTATTATGCACACAGCAGTTAGTGATGCAGGAATAGCTACAACCACAAGCAATAAAGAAGAAATAGAATCCTCAATTCCAATACTTTCAAAAGCAGGTGTGAAAGTCCATATTGGAAAAGGTTCCTTAAGCCATGATACAATAGCTAAGCTTAATAAAGAGAATTCTATTTTTGTTATAAGTCCTCCAGTAGCTGCTCTTTTAACAAACTGTGTAAAATCAAAAGAGATAGTTATGTTTGAAGAAGAAGGAATAGAAGCTATTTTTAAACTTAAAGTTGTCGATATTCCGGGAATTGTAGCTATTGCTAATGGAAGGTCAATATTTTATTGATCATGGATGTTGACTTTTTTTCCTTCAGCTGTTGGAATAACTTCAAATACTGCATCATCAAATTTTAAATCTAATTCCTTTCCATCCATTAACATATGCTGAAAAATAGCTAAAGAAGATACTTCAGAATGAGGTTGAGTTGTAATAGAAACATTCCAATTAGACTTTTTATAAACCTTTGTTGGGACTCTTGATCCTCCTACAACAATAAGTTTATCTTTTGAAGAGTCTCTTATGTTTCCTATAACATCCTGAACTTGAGAACCATACATTGTAAGATGAATGACTTCTCCACCGTTATTTTGCCATTCTTCTATTAGATTCATGTAGCTTTTTTTATATTGGATTTCAAATGAACCTCCCCAGCGATCAACTACATCTTCAAGATTTTTCATTAGTTTTTCGTCTTCTTCTCCACTGAGATAGATTTTTGAAGCTCCAAATGCTCGAGCTGTGAGACAAACATGAGTAGTAATTCTTGCATCTCTTTTTGACCTATGATCTAATCTTAAAACATTAATATTCATCATATCACTAATAGTTATAATATTCATAATAGTTATAGTAAGAGTTATAGTTATAGTAACATTAATAATGATCATAAAGACAATAGTACTAGTATTAGTAATTATAATAATTATATAATAATTATAATATATACATTGCTAAATTAAATCCAAATAATAGCTATTAACATAGCTATTAATGAAAACATTCTTCCAAATTCATTTGAAGCTCCTAAAACATCCCCAGTAGCTATTTTAAAGTGTTTTTTACCAAGATATGAAATATAAGATCCTCCAAAAATACCTCCAAGAACTCCAAAAATTCCTATAAAACCTGCTAATATGTAGGCAATAGCTATTGTAATAGCTAATATTCCTATGAACTTTAGGATAGTCATAGATTCGATGAAAAATCTTCCAGTTCCATCAGACCCTGCTTTTGAAGATATTGCGCAGCTTACTAATCCCATCTTAGCAGACATTTCACATATAAGAACTGCAGATATTATTCCGGCACTAAGAATTGGAACAAGAGAAGAGACGCTTATAATTGCAACAATGAAGAAAATAGCTATTCCTCCAGTTCCAATGAGAGAATCTCGCATAATAGCTATTTTTTTCTCTGGAGACCCATGTACCATTAATGCATCTCCAATATCAATTAACCCATCAAGATGATGAAAGCCGTTGAATATAATAAAAAAACTATATACAATAGCTGCAACTGCAATAGATGGAATTAAAAGAATATTTAATAAAAAATAGCTAATAGCTAAAGCTATTGCTCCGACTCCCCCACCAATAACTGGCCAAAACCAAGTCATTTTAGCCATTTCTTCTATTGTAGTATAGACATTTAATGGCAAAATTGTTGAAAAAGTGATTAATCCCCCAATTGAACGAAACACTGAGAAATTTTCTGATTTTTCAAAGTAATCATCTTTTTCTTTATCTTTTTCACTCATTTATTAATTCCTTGTTTTATAATTACTTTATAATTGTTTTATTACTACTTTATTAACTAATTTATTAATTGTCTTATTAATTTTTATTATATTTATTGTATTTATTAATATTTTTATTAAAAATATATTTATTATTAGTATTATTACTATTATAATTATTATTAATTAAAGTACTATTACTATTACCATTATTACGATTATTATTATTATTATTATTATTATTATTAATAGTTGTATTACTATTTATTTTATCATTACTATTAACATTAATAGTAATAGTAATACCCCTACTCTAACAATATCACTACTAATACTAATATTATTCTTCAAAAATTTTAGACATGCACCCAGCTATAAGTCCTGCAAATATATCATCGAGCATTGGTCCAAGTGTAGATAATATACCCGGTTTTGCTTCATCATATCTTTTGAAATTGAATGTTGCTTTGGTTCCAGCTATTTGATTAGCAATAGCTATTCCTAATACCTCATCAGTATAGAGATATGCAGGATCTTCACTTACATCCACTTCCCTAACTCTATTTACTTGGAAATCATCTTCACACCTAATAGCTGAAATAATAAGAGCTATTACATTAATATCTTCAAGAGACTTTAATAGCTGATTTTTTAATTTAATTTTTATATCTTCTATTAATTCTTTGTTTTCTTTTGTATCTTCAATACCAACAAGTAACTCCATTCCAGCATCCACTAAATCATCTATTGTAACTCCTTCAGCTAAAATATAATCAAGTATTCCAAAATCAATCTCCATATTGTCTAAGAAATATTTACAACTTCTAACAACATCTTTAACAAGTTCATTTTTCAAAATAGCTAATTTCTTTTTAGATTCTTTTCTTTCTTTTCTTTTTTCTTCATCTGTTTTTTCTGTTCCCTTTTCATTTTTCTTTTCATTTTCTTTTTCATTTTCTCCTTCTTTTTCCATTTCTTCTATTTTTGAAGTTGGACAAGCTAATACTAAGAATTCATTATTATTTAATAGCTCTTGGAATTGGTCAGGGAACTTTTGATATTCAAAATATTTAACCTTTGTTTCAATAGCTATTTTGTAAAGTTCCATTAGCTCTTTTATGTTTAATTCATCATTAATGATTATAATTTGCCCTAAATCTAATTTTCCATTTGCTATTGGAGACTCACTTTCTATAACTTTTAGATTTTGAGTTACGAATGTTTGTTTAAGGGAGCTATGTGAAAAGTTCATAATAGCTATTTTTTCAGACTTTTCAACAAAGAAACTTTCATTTTCAAATGCATGAGATATATAACTTTCATCTAATTCTTTGGATTTGAATGTGTTGGGGGACAAAATTACAATATTTTTTGTGATATCGATCCCCTTTGAAATTTCTAAGTCGTTGATAGCTAAAAAAGACCCTGATGTACTTATATAAACAGATTCAGAGTCTTTATTTAGTTGAATATTATCAAAAAGCTTCCTATTTATTTTTTTATTTTTATTTCTATTTTTCATTATTAATCTCCAATAATTTAATCTCGAAATAGCTATTTTTTATATAACAAATATAAACTATATTACATATTATAATTACTATTATATTATTATATTAATTAGAATATTAAATGTTATCATTAACATATGAAATATTAAAATAATTAGTAGGATTAGTAAAACTATTAAAACTAATAAAAGTAGTAAAAGTAGTAAAAATAGTAAGAATAGAAAAAGAATAAAAAGAATAAAAAGAAGAAATAAAAGAAAGAGTAGAAAAAATAGAAAAAATAATCATAAAATAAGATTATAAAACTAAAAATTAAGATATTTAATAATAATCTAAATTAAATATAATCTGCTTTGATTTCACGAAGAGATGCTAAAAAGCCTGTAAGGTGAATATGTGAAATATGAGCCATTAAAACTATCCTAATAGCTTTTGGATAAGATGAAGTTGAAACCATCCATCCTTTATCTTCAAGCATCTTTGCTAATTCATCAGTTGGGATTTTAGGGTGATTGAATCCGATAATATTAAGTTCTGGTTCACAGGCTAGTTCAAAGTCTTCTTTTTTAAGAGCATCTGCTAAAAATTGAGTATTTATCATACATTCATTAGCTAACTCTTCATAACCAGTTTCCCCCATATATTTCATAACTGCCCACGTAGATGCAGCAGGAGCTCCAAGGCGAGTTCCAACAATAGTTGATTGTTCTTTTGAAGTTAAATAAGGGGCTTCAACAGTCATTGCATTAAGATATTTTTTTTCTCTAAATAGAATACAACCTGAAGGAATTGGGGCTAAGCCCATTTTATGAGGATCAACTGTAATAGATGAAACTCCATTATATGAAAAATCAAAATTAGGTAATTTATAACCAATATTATTTAAAAAAGGAATAGAAAATCCACCAAAAGCAGCATCAACATGAAGATAAATATCATTGGAAATAGCTATTTCTGATAGCTCTTCAATTGGATCAATCATTCCAAGTTCTGTGGTTCCAGCTATTCCTACAATAGCTATTGTATTTTCATTTATATTTTCTTTTACAGAATCAATAGCTATTTTATAATTTTCATCTAAGTCTGCTTCAACAAGTTTTAATCCAAGTATATCTGATGCTTTTTTAAATGAAAAATGTGCAGATTTTGGAACTATAATTTCTCCTTTAGTTATATTTTTTTCATCTCGAGCAATATTACGAGCTGCCCTCATAGCCATTAGATTAGCTTCGGTTCCGCCAGTTACAATGTTTCCATAAGGTTTTTCAAGAGAGAGGAATGATCCAATATCAGCTATTACTTCTTCTTCAAGAGTTTGAGTTCCTTTAAAAAGTCCAGGATCTCCTAAATTTGAATCTAAAAAATCACAAAAAACTTCCTTAGCCAAAGGATCAGGTTTTGTACACATTGATCCTAAAATTCTACCATCATCATAATCTAAATCTTTATCTTTATATTTAGATAACTCTTCTAAAATTTCTTTTTCGTTTAATGGTTCTTTATTCATTTAAAAGACCTTGTTACTATAATAAAATAAATAAAATATAAAATAAAGAAAATAAAAATATTAATAATAAAAATAATATCAAAATAGCTATTTATAAAAAGAATAGCTATTTATTTTGATTTCTTGCTGCATTAAGTATGAGTTTTTGTTCAGATCTTGCTACAGCTTGTCTAACATCAGCAACAGCATCAGTATTAGCAGATACGCTGTCTATTCCGATTTCAACAAGTTTTTCAACAATGTGTGGTTTACTACCTGCTTGACCACAGATGCTTGATTTAACTCCAGCTTCCTTACATTTTTTAATAACTCTTTCGATTAATTTAAGTACTGCAGGATGTTCTTCTGTATAATTTTTAGCTACAAGTTCATTGTTTCTATCTACTGCAAGAGTATATTGAGTTAGATCATTAGTTCCAAGACTTACAAAGTCAATTCCAACATCTATAAAATCTTCAACAACCATAGCAGCTGCAGGAGTTTCTACCATCATACCAAAATCAACATCAATATGAGGCCTAAGTCCAACTTCATTAGCTATTTCTTTAGCTTTCCTTAATTCTTCAGGACTTTGTGATAATGGAATCATGATTCCAATATTAGTATAACCTTGTTCATGGAGCTTTTTAATAGCTTTAAATTCAGCTTTTAAAATTTCTGGTTCATCAAGCTCTCTTCTAATTCCTCTCCAACCAAGCATAGGATTGTGTTCATAAGGTTCATCTTCTCCACCATCCATTGTTTTAAATTCATCAGTTGGAGCATCTAAAGTTCTATACCATACTGGTTTAGGGTAAAAAACATCAGCAACTTTTAAAATATTCTCCACAAGTATTTTAACAAGTTCATCTTCTCTTCCATCCATTATATATTTTTTAGGATGAACACCAGAAGTTAACATCATATGTTCAGTTCTAAGAAGCCCAACACCATCTGCACCAGTAGCTACTGCTTTTTTAGCTGCCTCTGGCATACTTACATTAGCTTTAACTTCTGTAACTGTAATTATTGGAGCTTGAGCAGATGCTGACATATTAGCTATTGCATTATCTTCTTCTTTAGCTATTGAAAAAGCACCTTCATACACAATACCTTTTTTACCATCAAGAGTAACTTCCATATTGTCTTTTAAAGTTTCTGTTACATCTCCAGTTCCTACAACACAAGGAATTCCAAGTTCTCTGGATATAATAGCTGCATGGCAAGTGACTCCTCCTTCATCAGTTATAATTCCATTAGATCTTTTCATAGCAGGAACCATATCAGGAGTGGTCATAGTTGTAACCATTATGTCCCCATCTTTAATTTTATCTAATTCATCAATCTCATGAATTATTTTAACTGTTCCTGATGCCATACCTGGACTTGCACCAAGACCTTTTACAATTATTTTTTTATCTTCTAAATTCCCTGAATTGTTGTTACTGCTTGCATCCCCATTTGCCATAGCTATTGCTCCTTCATCTAAAGTTGTAATTGGTCTGGATTGTAACATATAAAGTTTATTATCATGGAATGCCCATTCAGTATCTTGAGGAGCATCATAATGTTTCTGAATTCTTTTTCCCATTTCAGTTAATTCAATTAACTCATCATCAGATAAAACTCTTTTCTTTCTTAGAGATTTTGGAACCTCAATCTGTTCTGTTTCACCATTTGGGAGTTTTTTAAACATGACCTTTTTGTCATTAATAATAACTTCTTGAATTGTGTTATCTTCTTTATTTACATAATAAGTATCAGGAGTAACAGAACCAGAAACAACAGCCTCACCTAATCCCCAAGAACCTTCAATTAAAGCTATATTTTCCCCAGTAGAAGGATTAACAGTAAACATTACTCCTGCTTTTTCAGATTCTACCATTTCTTGAACAACAACAGCTATGTAAACTTTAGAATGGTCAAAGTTATTTTCTTCTCTGTAAAAAATAGCTCTTGCTTCAAAAAGAGACGCCCAACACTTTTGAACATATTTAACTACATTTGCAGTTCCATGAATATTAAGAAATGTATCTTGTTGTCCTGCAAAAGATGCTTCAGGTAAATCTTCAGCAGTTGCAGAAGATCTAATAGCTACTAAAGCATTTTCTTCTCCAACTCTTTGACAAAGTTCATTATATGCTTCAACTATTAAAGCTGAAATATCTTCTGGAATAGGAGTATCAACAATTACTTGTTTAATTTTCTCAGCAGTTTTTTGAAGATCCTTAGTATCATTAATATCAATTTTAGATAGCATATTCATTATTTTATCAAATATTCCAGTATTATTCATGAACTTATTATAAGTCTCTGCAGTTACTACAAAACCTGGAGGGACAGGTATTCCTGCTTGGGTTAATTCACCTAAATTTGCACCTTTACCTCCAGCAATCCCTACATCTTCTTTTTTTATATTCTCAAACTTTGCAACATACATATTTTCATCCCTTGATTTTCTGAAATATTTAGAAATATTTAATTATATACTTTACAATAAATTATAAATACAAATAATGAATATGAATTATGAATAAATGAATTAATTAATTAATTATAAAACTAATTTAATTATAAAACTAATTCTTCTCCTTTTTCAACTATAATTCTGCAAGAAACTGGTAATTTCATAGATGCTCTTTTTAATGCTTCTTTTGCATCTAAGAAGTTCTTTTTATCAATATCAACGCTTATAATTTTTTGATTTTTCTTAACAGCAGCCTCTAAACTTACAGACTTTCCAAAAGATTTTCTCATACCATTTTGTACCCTATCTGCACCAGCACCAGTTGCCATTGGATTTTCTCTGACAATTTCATGAGGATAAACTCTTATTTTAAGATGATATCCTAATCTTCCTGCTCTTCTTTGCATATATCTATTAGAAGCAATACGAGCAGCTTCTAAAGAATTATGACTTAAACGAGTAGGCTCTTTTACAGCTAAAGTTACTTTAACAGGGAATTCATCAGTTAAATTTCCCATATCATATTGAACAATCCTTGAACCAGGAATTTTTCTTACATAATCTCTTCTTGTATAAGCACGAACCATTAATAGTCCTCCAAATAATATTTAATAAATAAATATATCTTAAATATATCTTAGATATATCTTATAACATCTTAGATATATTTATATAATATTTAATGATATTTCTATCAAAATAATCTTAAATAATTATAATTAATGATATTTAATGTGATTAATCTCATAACAAAACATTAAAATTTAATATTATTATATATTATTATATTCAGCAATATATTAGATGTTTTAGCCACCTATGTTTTAGCTATTTTTAAGTTTATTAAAACTTTTAAGTAAATTAAATAATTATGTTTTATTATATTAATACTAATTTAGATAGAATAAATATATCTTTTTTTATAACCATTAATAAATGTTTTTATGAAAAATAATATTTAAAAAAAATATCCTAAATATTTCCAAAAATATACATCCAATAATATCTATATACATTCAATATATTAAATTTAATTAATAGTTTAATAATATTTTAATTAATATTTAATAATAGTTAATATAGCTTTAAATTTATATATAATATCTAATTATTAGTATTATTACTAATACTATTACGATTACTACTATTACTACTACTATTATTAATATTAATATTGCTATTACTATTGCTATTAATATTGATATTATTATTGGTATTACTATTGGTATTAGTAATATTATTAATATTATTAGTATTAATCTTTATTAAAATTATTATTATTTTATTAATATTTTAATTATTATTATTTTAATTATTATTTTTAATTATTATAATTAGTATAGCAATTACTATTAAAATTGAATATTTATAATAATATTATAATAATTTATAATAAATCTATTAATATAACTAAAATTTGAATAATAATGAAATAACGATATGGTAATGATAATGATAATAATTATATTGTAATAATATTGTAATAATAATTCTTAAAGTAATAATTCTTAATACTATTTATATTAATTATTGCATTGAATAATTAAATTATATTATAGTAAAATAATATTATAAACTATTATCTTTAATATTAGGAGAAAACAATGAAAATAGCTATTACTGGAAAAGGAGGAGTTGGAAAAACAACATTAGCTAGTACATTAGCTATCCTATATTCAAAAGATCATGATGTATTTGCTATTGATGCAGATCCTGATATGAATTTAAGTGGAAGTTTAGGAATCAAAGAAGACATTACTCCAATTTCATCTATGAGAGAACT
>JAISIQ010000177.1 GCA_031261945.1 Methanobrevibacter sp. | reverse complement strand
TGAAATATTGGTATAAGCCAGCTATGGATGCATCAAGAGAAATTATTGAAAATCAAAAAGATGACTGCGAAATAAAAGCAATTATTAGTTCATCATGGCCCATAACTTCTCACATAATAGCTAAAGACCTTAAAATACACTATAATCTTCCTTGGATAGCTGATTTGCGGGATCTTTGGAATTTAAATCCTTATATTAGTCATACATTTATAAGAAACTATTTTGAAAAAAAATTAGAGAAAAATACATTTAAATATGCGGATGCTTTAACTACAACTACTGATTTAGCTGCAGAAACTTTAAAAACCCTTCATCCTACTAAAAAAATTATTCCTATTTTATCTGGATTTGATTTGGAAGATGTAACTTCTAAAAATGTAGCTTCTGGAGATGTAACTTCTGAAGACATAGTTTCTAAAGATATGGCTTTGAAAAATCATATTGATATAAATGATGATAAATTGAATTTCATTTATGGGGGGTCTTTATATGATGGAAAAAGAGACCCTACATTTTTATTTAAAGCATTAAGTCAGTTAATAGCTGAAAAAAAAGTAGATTCATCTAAAATAGCTATTGATTTTTATGGAGATAGTGGAAATTTAGAGAAAATAGCTAAAAAATATGAATTAAATAATATAATAAATATATATGGAAGAGTACCTCACAAAAAACTCATAGAAAAACAAAAAAAAGCTGATGTTCTTCTTCTTCTTTCATGGAATAATCCTAATGAAAAGATGTTTTTACCAGGTAAAATATATGAATATTTAGCTATTAAATCTCCAATTCTTTCAATTGGATATAAAGAAGGTTCTTTGAAAGATTTAATAGAAAAAACAAACATAGGGTTTCATGTTTCTGATTTAAATCAAACTAAAATAGCTATTTTAAAATTTTATAATGAATTTATAAAAAAAGGAAAACTTAATTATTCTGGAAATAATGAAGTAAATAGCTATTCTTTATTAAATACATCAGAAAAGTTTGCAAATTTATTAAATTCAATACAAAATAAGCAATAAAATAGGAATGTTTTTATGAATCCATATTTAGAAATACTTAGGCCGGGAAATGCTATAATGGCAGTAATAGCTGTTATTTTAATAGCTATTATTGGAAAAAATTATAATATTCCAATTATTTTAGGAATAATAGCTGTTTTTTTAGCTACTGGGGCAGGAAATGCTATTAATGATTATTTTGATTATAAGATAGATGCAATTAATAAACCAAATCGTCCGATTCCTTCAGGAAGAATTTCTTTAAAAACTGCGAGAATATATTCGATTATTCTCTTTTTAATAGCTATTGTCATTGGATTTATAATTTCATTTTTTGTAAATAGCTATTTACCCACTATTATCGTGATTTTTAACTCGATTTTAATGTATTATTATGCTTATTCTCTTAAATCTTCTGTTCTTTTTGGTAATATGGCTATTGCTTTTTTAACAGCTTCTTGCTTCATTTTTGCAGGAACTATCCTTGATTTAATCAATATTTCATTGTATCTGGGATTTTTTGCCTTTTCAATGACATTAGCAAGAGAAATTATAAAAGATATGGAAGATTATAAAGGAGATAAATTAGAAGGAGCAAAAACACTCCCAATTAAATATGGGATGAAAATTTCAGCTATTTTAGCAGCTATTTTCATATTATTAGCTTCTTTACTTAGTCCAATTTTATATTTAAATGGGATTTTCAATGTTTATTATCTTATTCCATTAGGAATAGCTATTTTAATTTTCTTAATAGCTGCTTTTAAAATATTATCTGACCAAAGCTCAGAAAACTCTCGATTTGTTTCAAAATTAATAAAAATAGGGATGTTAATAGCTTTCATAGCATTTGCAATTGGTTCTTTTTAGCTATTAATAATTTCAATGTTAAGAACTATTATCTCGTTTGTAAATAGCTATTTCTCCTATTTCTTTAATTTTTGTATAATATGGGATTTGTTTTGCAGGATTTATGGTTATATAGTAATCGGTATTATTTTCTAACATTTGTACTGATAGCTGTTCTGGATTAACTAACCAATTCATATAAATCACTTCTTTTTGGAGATACCATGTAAAAATAGGTCCTCTATCTGCCCAAATTACTTTTTCTTTGTAGTTTGGATCATATTTCACAAACCATTTAACCATTTCTCTCTCATCACCAACAACAGGGTCATGTTTATCCAGGGTTAAAAAATAAAAAGAACTAATTGTTAACATAGCTATTAATAATATAGGAATAGTTTTTTTAATATTTTTAGTAGTATTTGAAGTATTATTTTCATTATTATTGCTAATATTATTATTTTTTTCATTATTTTTATTTTTATTTTGAATATTCTTCTTTTCTATTGTTTTTAGTATAATATTCAAAGCACAAACTACAAAAAATACAAATGGAGGAGCTAATGTCACAAAATAACGATCTACTTTAATTAAATGAGATGAAAAGAAAATCATATATGAAAAAAACCAAGTAAACATCATTAAATCATAATTGAATTTTTTATTGTTATTTGAGAAATAGCTATTTTTATAATTTGAAATAG
>JAISIQ010000154.1 GCA_031261945.1 Methanobrevibacter sp. | reverse complement strand
TTCTGTTATTGATGAAATTAAAAATCGAAATCATACTTTAATTCTTATTCATACTGGTCAGCATTATGATCATGAAATGTCAGATCAATTCTTTCAAGACCTTGAACTTCCATCTCCTGACTATAACATAGGTGTTGGTTCTGGATCTCATGGAGCTCAAACAGGAAAGATGATGGAAGGAATAGAAGAAGTTATAATAACTGAAAAACCAGATATTTTGTTGGTTCAAGGAGATACAAATGCAGTTTTAGCAGGAGCTCTTGTTGCATCTAAGCTTCATATTCCTGTGGGTCATGTAGAAGCTGGACTTCGTTCATTTGATGAAACTATGCCTGAGGAAATCAATAGAAAAGCTGCTGATGTTTGTTCAAAATTATATTTTGTTCCAACAGAACAATCAGCTATTAATCTTTCATTAGAAGGTATTTCTAGAAAAAATATATTTATAACTGGAAATACTGTTGTTGATGCTTGTTTTAGGAATTTAGAAATAGCTAAAAAAGATAAAAAAGCTAAAAAAATAGCTAAAGCTGAAAAATCCAAAATAATTGAATCAGGTATAAGTAATATAAGCAATGATAACATAAGTAATGATTTAGATAATTTAGATAATATTTTAACATTAACTATGCATCGTGCTGAAAATGTGGATAATAAAGAGAGATTATCTGATATAATAGCTGCACTCACTGAATTAGATGAGTTTAATATTGTATTTCCAATTCATCCAAGAACTAAAAAGACATTAAAAGATTTTGGTTTATATGAAAAAATAGCTAATCTTTCTCATGTACATTTAATTAAACCAGTAGGTTATTTAGAGTTCTTATTACTTTTATCAAAATCTAAATTAATTCTTACAGATTCTGGAGGGCTTCAAGAAGAAGCTATTACTCTTAATGTTCCTGCATTAACTTTAAGATATAATACTGAACGTCCAGAAACAGTCAGTGCTGGAGGAAATATTTTAGTTGGTTCTGAAAAAGAAAATATAATTAAAATAGCTAAAAAAATCATGAATAATGAAGAATTTTCAAACAAAATGAAATCAGCTATTAATCCTTATGGTGATGGTAGTTCTGGAAAACAAATTTTAGATATTATTGAAAATAGCTATAAAAATGGTTTCTTAGCTATGAAATCTCCAGATGATATTATGAATAGCTTTAAATCTAAAATAGCTAAAATTGATGAAGATATGTCTGTTAAAGATTTTGAAAATAAGAATAATGCTGAAATAAAAATAGTTTTTGATGAATTATCTAAAAATTCAATGGAATTTCCAAAAGAAGATCTTAATTTAAAAGATAAATTTGTTTTATTTGATGTTTATGAAGACTAATAAAATAAAAAATAATGATACTAATAAAAATAAAGAAAATAAAGGAAAAATAGGAAATATAAAAAATAATAAAGAATCTTTATTAGTTTTTGAATATTATACTGCTTCTGGAATAACTGATGAAAATATAGTTTCTGAAGCAATAGCTATGATAAAAGCACTTTTAAGTGATGTGAGTCAATTAAAAAATAAAGATATTCATTTTTTAGTTTCTAAAGACTTTGAATATATTTCTAAAGATTTCAATGGAAATAATTTTAAAACTATTGTAATTAACTCTGATACTGAGGACAATAATAATTTATTTTCTTATTTAACTGAAAATTTGGCTGATTTTGATGGAGTTATGTTCATTGCTTCTGAAGAAGATAATAATTTATATAATTTAACTGAAATTATTGAAGACAGCAATATTAAAATATATGGATCAAATAAAGAAGCTACTAAATTAAGTTCTGATAAATATGAAACATTTAATCAATTAAAACGATTTATTCCATCCCCAAGAACTTTTAAATTCACTCTCAACGATGAAAGCGATTGGGAAATAGCTATTAAAAATATTTTTGATTTCATCCAACCTCAAAAATTAATAGCTAAACCTTTAAATGGGGTAGATTGTCAAGATATAGTTGTTATATCTTCTTATGAAGATATATCTAAATTAACAGATATATTCTCTAAAGATGCAGATATTATTGTTCAAGAATACATTGAAGGTGAGGATTTTAGTGTTACTTTGATTTCTAATGGAGAAATAGCTATTCCTCTTAGCTTAAACAAACAATATATTGAAATTAACCAAAACAACGAAAATGGAAATTATAGCTATTTAGGGGGAGAATTACCTTATAATCCTCATAATCTTCATTTAAAAGAAAGAGCATTTGAAATAGCTAAAACTGCAATATTAGCTATTCCTGGAATATCTGGATTTGTTGGAGTTGATTTAATTTTAACAGAAAATGAAGTATATTTTTTAGAAATTAATTCAAGATTTACAACTCCTTATGTTGGCTTAAATAAAATAGCTAATTTTAATATTGGTAAAACTATTGTTGATTTATTAGATAATGATTTGTCTATTGTTTCTTTTATTGATAGTGTTGATTTTATTGATAATAATGTTAATAAAGGAATAGATTTTAAAGGTAAAGTTGTTAAATTTATAAAAACTAATAATAAAAATAATATCAATAATAATAGTGATAATAATTTTAATAAGTTAGATATTTCTCTAAATTAAATTAATAAAGGAATAATTTTTATGAAAATAGCTGGTTTTGATATTGGAGGAGCAAATACTGATTTAGCTATTGTTGATTTTGATAAAAATGGTGAAATAAAATCAATAGCTACTAATTTTGAATATCTTCCTATGTGGAGTAATTACGAAGATTTAGGAGATACTTTATTAAATTTAATCGAAAAAATCGATGATATTAATTTGATTGATGGAATAGCTATTTCTATGACGGCTGAACTTGTAGATGCTTATGAAACAAAAAAAGAAGGTGTTTTAGATATTTCAAAACGAGTTGAAGATGTTTTTGATATTCCTATTTGTTTTATTGGTACTGATGGGGTTTTAAGTATTGAAGAGCTTCGTATTAATCCTTTAAAAATAGCTGCTGCTAATTGGATAGCTACTGCTCAAATAGCTGCGAAAATAAATTCTAATTGTATTTTTATTGATACTGGAAGTACTACTACTGATATTATTCCTATTAAAAATGGAAAAGAATGTGCTAAAGGAAGATCTGACTTTGAAAGACTTGGAACTGGGGAGCTTGTTTATACTGGAACTCTTAGAACTAATTTAGCAAGTTTTCTTAATAAAATAGATTTTGATGAAAATAGCTATAATATTGCATCAGAATTATTTGCTATTTCTGCGGATATTTATAATGTTTTAGGTCTAATTACAGAAAAAGATTATATTTGCGATACTTGTGATGGTGAAGGAAAGTCAAAAGAAGAGTCTGCAAGAAGAATTTCAAGAGTTTTATGTGCAGACTTAGATATTTTATCTTATGATGATATAATAGCTATTTCTAAATATATTCATAAAAAACAGATAGAACAAATAGCTATTAGTTTAAAACAAGTATCAAAAAGAGAAAATCTTGATTTTATCGTAACTACTGGTCTTGGAAAAGATATTTTAGCAAATCCTGCTGCAAAATCATTAAATTTAAATGTTAAATCTATGAATGATATTTTAACAGATGAAGAATGTATTGTGGCTCCAGCTATTGGAACAGCTATTTTAGGACAAATTTATTTTAATAAAGAATAATAGTTTTTTTACACTTTTTATTCTTTTTACACTTGTTATTCTTTTTTATTATTTATTATTTATTATTATTCTTTATTATTCTTTAATATTTTTCATTATATTAAGCATATGGGTTTCTATTGATGATTTAAGTTTATAATCTATTAAATTATCAATTAAAGTTCTTCTAAATCCTTCACAAGCGTAATCATCATATTTAAATTTGATATTTTTATATTTAGTATCCATTAAAATTAGATTTTCAGGAGCTAATGTCTTAATACTAATTTTGTTCTCTGGATTAAGATATTTTTCTACTTCAGCTATTTCTAGTTCTCTTTTTCCTACTAAAAGAAAAACTCTCATTATTTTCCTAATCATATTCCAAAGAAAGCTTTCACCATAAAAATCAACAAAAACAGGAGAATAATTAACTGAAGAATAGCTATTTTCTAATTTTGAAGAGCTAATTTCAGAGTTTATT
>JAISIQ010000070.1 GCA_031261945.1 Methanobrevibacter sp. | reverse complement strand
TTGTTATTTATAGCTATTTCAATCCCAATGTTATATTTTTCAGATGAATTACCTATTCCTTCAATTAATTTATTTTATTGTATATCTATTGGAATTATATTTTTTGTTTTAGGAATAATGGCTCCAAATTTATTAAAGATAATTAATACTAATATTAATATTAATCCTAATATTAATACCAATACTAATACCAATAATGAAGATAATATTGATAATGATGATAATAATGCCAATAAAGATAATAAAAATAGAGATAATAAAGATAATAGGAATAATAAAGATAATAAAGATAAAAAAAATAATAGAGAGATAAAACCAAAAAAACCAAAAAGAGGGTTAGAATCTATTTCAATTTTTTCAAAATATTCAAAACTTGAAATAATATTAACATTATTTGTCCTTGTTGGAATAGTTCTACAAATAGCTAATTTTATCAATTTAGGAGGAATTCCTTTATTTAGTGGAATATTAAAAGCAAGTGCTGCTACTAAAATATGGCTAATTTCATTTATAACATTTATTATCGGAATCAACTGTCTTCTTGCAAAATTCAACAGAAAATCACACTATATATTATTAATCATTGGTTTAGGACTTTTTGCTTTAACTGGTTATAGAACAACTCCAATAGCTATTTTATTAAGTGTATTTATTACATTATATTATACAAGAAATATTAAACTCAAATATCAAATTTTGTTAGTAGCTTTAATAGCTATTTTCCTAATAATAGTTGGTTTTATAGCTATTCAAGCTATTGAATGGCAACAATGGAGATTAAATCCTCTTGAATTGATTTCTTATAGGGCAGGATTTACTTTAAATATTTTAGATAAAGCTACTTACTTATCTGGATCTACAAGTGGATCTTTATTTTATTATACTTTAACTGGATTTTTTGAATCTGTTGATCCACGAGTTTTAGTTGGTGATGTGGTTCTTGGAAATCCTCACTCAATAACTTCTACTATTTTCGGTCCAGCTATTTTAGATTTTGGATGGATAGCTATGGCAATACAGATGTTTTTAATAGGTTTTATTCTTAAATTCATTCATTTTGTTCAAAAATATATTAAAGGAATAGCTACTGCATTCTATGGAATTATTTTAGCTCAAACTATTATTTGGATCGAAACTGGCCCAACTGATTTAGTTGTTTGGATTTTTTATTTAATTGGAATAGCTATTGCTATCTATTACTTTTATTTTTATAAACCTTCTAAAAATCTTAAATTCTCTAAATTTGCTGAGTATAAAAGCAAAGGAAGTGAATAAATGACTAATATGTTTAATATTATTAATAATAATGCCAATAATAATACCACTAATAATAATACCAATAACACCACTGCTACTGGTAATGCTGTTGATACTGTTAATAATATTACTGCTATTAATAATACTATTAATATTAATACTAATACTAATAATACTACTGCCAATGCTACTACTATTACTAATAATACCAATACCAATACTAATAATACTCATAATAATGATATTAATTCTAAAAAAGAATTAAATATAGCTATTGCTTGTGAAATAGCTCCAGCAAAAACTTTAATTCCTATAATAAAAAAATTAAAAGAATTAGAAGAATTAAAAAAATTAGGAAAATTAAATGAATTGGGAGAATTAGATTCAAAAAATCACCTTAAATGGGATAAAATCAATATAATAGCTCTTGTTCATGGAAATGGTGTTGAAGAGCTTATAGAACCTTATGTTGATAATAGCTATTCTATTGGAGAAGGAAGAAAAGCTGGAAATATAAAGCGAAATAACTTTGAACTTGCTTATTTAATAGCTAAAGATACTATAAAAGCTATTAAAGCATTGAAAGGAAAAAATATCGATCTTCTTATTACTTGTGGAAATGCAGGAGATGTCCGAAAATCAATAATAGCTGCAAACCTTCTTAAAATTCCTATTTTGCATATTGAACAAGATATTTATAATCCAATTGAAACAATAGCTTATGCAAACTTTATTACTCTTCCTTCAAAAAAATATCAAGATTATTTTAAAAATTTCTATGATATAGATACAAATATAACAACAAACATTCATGGCTATCCAATGGCAAGTTATATACATGAATTGGAGATTAATGAAAAATCAACCTCAGAAACTGAGTTAAAATTAAAAAATGGATTTGAAGATTTTATTTTGATAGTTTTAGGTGGAGATATAAAGCAGAATCAAATAAAAGATTTAATAGAAATAGTGGAAAAATCAGATATTCCTACATTTATAGCTCCTTATAGATTTAAAAAAGAGTTTATAGAAAGTTTAATCAGTTCAGAGAAAGCTCAAATTAAGGTTCTTGATGAATTTGTTGATCTTTTACCTTTGATGAAATCAGCAATAGCTATTATTTATGCTGCAGGGATGGGAATGACTATTGAAGCAGGAGTACTTGAAATTCCTTCCATAAAAATATCAGGATTCCATAAAAATCATGGTAGTGTTGATTTATCAAAGTTTTTAAATATTCCTGTTGTTGAAATAGAAGATCTTTCAGAAAAAATAGCTAAAATTACTGAATTAAATATTCCAAATGGAAAAAAACTTTTAAAATCTAGTGAAATAGCTATTGACAATATAATTAAGATTATAAATAGATTTGATTCAAAAAATCTTCCAAAAAAGCCAGGATTAAATAGTATGAAAGCTATTTGGAAAAAAAGATCCGAATTCAAATAATAATTATTAATTCCTCCTATAATACATAGAATAAAACGAAATTAAGATATTTACAAAAGATTTCTGCTTCTTATATATATACTTAATGGTTAAAAGAAAAACATAAAGTACTTAATAATAGAGAATAAATAAAAAAATGGTGATAAAATGGTAGTCAAAATTGGAATAATAAAAAGTGGTAACATCGGTACTTCACCTGTATTAGACTTATTACTTGATGAACGTGCTGATAGACCAAATATAGATGTAAGAATCATAGGTTCTGGAGCTAAAATGAGTCCAGAACAAGTAGAAGAAGTAACTCCAAAAGTTAAAGAGTTTGACCCAGATTTTGCTATATTCATAAGCCCTAATCCAGGCGCACCTGGGCCAGCTAAAGCAAGAGAATTATTATCTGGATATGACATCCCTGCTGTTATTATTGGTGATGCTCCAGGAGCTGGAAAGAAGGATGAGATGGAAGAGCAAGGTTTAGGTTACATAATCGTTAAAGGAGACCCTATGATTGGAGCAAGAAGAGAACTCTTAGATCCAACAGAAATGGCTTCTTTCAATGCTGATGTTATTAAAGTATTAGCTTTAACTGGTGCTTACAGAGTTGTTCAAGATGCTATCGATGCTCTTATTGAAGCAGCTGATGCTGGTAAAGAATTAGAATTACCAAAAATTATATTAACTGCTGAAAAGGCTGTTGAAGCTGCAGGATTCACTAATCCATATGCAAAAGCAAAAGCTTATGCTGCATATGAAGCTGCAGGTAAAGTTGCAGACATCGATACAAAAGGTTGTTTCATGGTTCAAGATGCTAGCCAGTATATAACTATTGTTGCTGCTGCACATGAATTAATAGCTACTGCTGCTAAACTCGCAACAGAAGCAAGAGAAATCGAAAAAGCAAATGATTCAGTCTTAAGAACTCCACATGGTGGAGACGGTTCTACTGTTTCTAAAACAAAATTAATGGATAAACCAGCTTAAGTATTTGGCTTAAGTTATTTATCTTAAAAACCGTTTATTTAAAACGGTTTTTTACTTCTTTTTTTTAATGAATTTTATCAATTTTTATAATTATTAATTAAATTATTCCTTTTGTGCTCGGAATTGAATCATGTTCAATTTTACAAGCATCTTTTAGAGATTTAGCAAATGCTTTGAAAATAGCTTCTGCTTCATGGTGATCATTAGAGCCTTCAGCTCGAATATTAATATTTACTTTTCCAGAACTCGCAAATGATTCAAAAAAGTGAGCTATTGTATCAGAAGTCATATCTCCTATTTTATCATTATTAAATGAGAAATCTTTTTCAAAATAGCTACGCCCACTAATATCAATAGCTACAATAGCTAAAGAATCGTCCATTGGGACAATAGCATGAGACATTCTTTTGATTCCTTTTTTATCTCCAATAGCTTTTAAAAATGATTCTCCAAGTAAAATTCCAACATCTTCCACTGTATGGTGATCATCAATATCTATATCTCCAATAGCTTCGATATCTAAGTCAAACATACTATGTTTTGCAAATGATTCCAACATGTGATTGAAAAAGTTTATTCCAGTGTTTATATTGTATATTCCTTCTCCATCTATATTGAATTTTATTTTAATATCTGTCTCAGATGTTTTTCTTGAAACTTTAGCTATTCTATCTTTCATTTTACTCACTTTTATCGTAGTCCTGTATTTAATTATATAATCTTATAATTTAAGTATTATAATATGATATTTTAAAATAAAATCATCATAAAGGTAATTTTTCTTCTTTATCTTCTTTTATTTCTTTTAATAGTTTTTTCTCTTCTTCATCATCAGGTGCGTTTCTAATAACAGTTATTGCATCTTCTGGACATCTTGAAGCACATATTGTACAAACATGACAATATTCTAAATTAGATGCATGAGCTATTTTATTAATAGTCCAAATTTTTTGTCCTTTTGGGCATATTTCTTTACATTCCCCACACCCGGTACATTTATCTTTATCTACAGCTATTTTTAGAATAAAAACACCTCACTAAATTAACTATTAACCAAAAATCTTAATTTTTATTTTAATTATTCTTTTTATTTCATTTTAATTTTAATTAAATTTTTAAAGTAGCTATTGAAACAGCTTTAAATCCTATATAAACTTCTTTTCCTATTTTAAGATTAAGATTTTCTTCTGAAGAAATAGTTATATTGGAATATAAATATATTCCACCAATATCTACTTTTACTTTTATCATTTCTCCATTTAAGCCAATTTCTATGATATTTCCTTTTATTATGTTTTGTACACTTGATTCTTGAGGTTCAAGCATTATAAATATGTTGTCATAACTAATTAAAGCAAGAATTTTATCTCCTACTTCATAATTTTCGTTTAAAGGGATTGTAATAGGGATATCATTCATAGCTATTGTCATAACTCCTCTGGAATTATTGATTTCTTCTACTTTAGCTTTAATTTCATTTACATCCTTGTGAAGTTCCATTATAGCATTAATTTTTTTGCATTCTTTTAAAATATTCATGCCTTCAGAGGTTAAAGTAGCACTACCTCCACCACCTTTTCCTCCTTTACTTGTAGAGACAATAGCTATTTCAAGAGCAGATTCAATCTTTTCGATGTAGTTTAAAGCAGTTCTATATGATATTTTTGCTAATTTAGCTGCTTCGGTTATAGAA
>JAISIQ010000058.1 GCA_031261945.1 Methanobrevibacter sp. | reverse complement strand
GCTAAAACCAAAGATGAAGGTCAAGAAAAACATGTTCCTGTTATTGAAAAAGATGGAAATAAAGTAACAGTGAAAATAGGAGAAGTTCCTCATCCAATGATAGAAGAACATCACATCTGTTTTATTGAGTTATTTGTTGGTGATGCAATCTATCGTAAATATTTAACTGCAGATGATAAACCAGAGGCAGTATTTGAAGTTTGTTCAGATCATGGTGATTTGAAAGCTCGTGAATATTGTAATGTTCATGGTTTATGGGCTAATTATTAATTTAATTAGTCTTTTATTTTGTTTTATTTTATATTTCCTTTTATTTTAGTTTTTATTTTATTTATTTTATTTATTTTTTGACTTTTATATCTTCATTCTTGTTTGTCTTTTAGTAATATTGATTATGATAATATTAATCGTGATAATAATTATTAAATTTAATCTATAATAATAGTAATAATAAGTATAATAAATAAAAAAATAATAAAGTATATATTATTTAATATTAATTATAAATTAAATATTAATAATAAAATTGTTAATAAAATTGTTAATTATGAATTTTTTAATTAAATTTTTTGATATTTGATAAAATGAAGAAAAAAATTATAATTATATTGGTTATTTTAGCTACTGTGTCCATAAGTGGATGTATTAACTCTCCTTTAGATAATATTAACGAAATCATACCTAATTTAAGTCAACATATTGTTAATGGGGATAATAATTATAATGAAGCGGTTAAAGCGGTTAATAATCTTGATTATGCAATAGCTGATGAAAAAGCTAAAACAGCTAAATCAGAATTTAATGAAGCTCAAAATAATTTATTAGAAATAAATAAATATACTGATAATATCAATGAAACATTATATTTGCAATATATTCAACTTCTTAAAGAAGAAATAAATTTAAAACAAAATGCAACTAAAAATCTCCAATTAGCTACGGAATATTTCGAATCAGGAAGTATTTCCTCTGCAAATAGCTATGTGGATATAGCTAATTCTCTTATGGATCAAGGAATAACTATTCAAAAAGAAAGAGAACAGATTATAAAAGATAATCCTGGAAAATTCCAATAATAGTGTTTATATTTATTTTTATATCATTTTATTATGTGTAATTATTACTATATCTGATATTGATTGAGGAAAATAATGAAAAAATCATGTTCTAATTGTAAAGGTACTGGTTCTCAAATCAAAGACACAAAAATCTGTGATGCTTGTGATGGGACTGGTTTTCAAGAGACTTTTGAAACAAAAAATCATTTCAAAGGAGTTAATAGTAATGCTAAGGCTAAATTTGATTTAGAAATGGATCAGGATATTCCTTGTGAAGTTTGTAAAGGAAAAGGAACTATTGATATTTATGAGGAATGTAGCTATTGTAATGGTTCTGGAGAAATAAATGTTTGTAAATCTTGTGGAAAATTATTAAATGATTTAGAATCAGAAGAAGATTATTGTAAGGATTGTAAAATGAAAATCAAAGAAAAAGAAAAAGAGAAAGAAAAATTAAAAAAAGAATCAATAAAATCAACAGAATCAGAAGAATCATTAAAATCAAAAGAAAAAACAAAGGTATATGTTTTAGATTCTCTTTGTGATATGGATGATTTAGAAATTGGAAATATATATAAAGGCAAAATAACAAAAATTGAAAGATTTGGTGCTTTTGTTAGTTTAAATAATCAAGTTTGGGGACTTATGAGGGGAAACAGCCCTGGTTGTTCTGTTGGGGATGAGATTTTTGGAAAAATAACTGAAATAAAACCTCATAAGAAAAATCCAAATAAAAAAGAAGTAGATATGTCTCCTGTGCCATTGATTAATAATTATGAAATCATAAAACTGAAAAAATCAATTAACAGAACACAAATAGCTAATCTCAACACAGATACAATTGGGAATATTGTTAAAATACAAGGAGAAATTATACAAATTCAACAAACCTCTGGTCCAACGATTTTCACAGTAACTGATGAAACAGCTATTACATGGATAGCTGCATTTGATGAAGCAGGTGTTAGATCATACCCTAATATTGAAAACGGAGATATTGTTGAAGTAATTGGTGAAGTAAATCAACACAGTGGCAAAGTTCAAATTGAATCAGAAACAATAGAAAAATTAGAAGATGGAGATAATGAAAGAAAAAACCAAGGAAAAGAAATAGCTAAACTCATTGAAAAAGCTATTGATGAACGTGCAGAACCAGAAGAAACAGAATTCCTAATTAAAAGTCCAATACTTGATAAACTTAAACCAAAAATGAGATTAGCTGCAAAAACCATTAGAAGAGCTATTCTTGATGGAAGGACAGTTCTTCTTCGCCATCATGCTGATGCAGATGGAATCTGTGCAGGAATAGCTATTGAAAAAGCGGTTCTTCCATTACTTGAAGAAATGAGTCCAAGTAGTGAAGCTCAGTGGCATTATTTCAGAAGATCTCCAAGTAAAGCTCCTTTTTATGAAATTGAGGATGTTGTAAAAGATTTATCATTTGCTCTTGAAGATCAAGAAAGACATGGGCAAAAACTCCCTCTTATTGTACTTTTAGATAATGGTTCTACTGAAGAAGATGTATTAGCTTTAATGAAAGTTAAAATCTATGATATTGAAACTGTAGTTATAGATCATCATTTCCCTGGAGAATTAGAATATAAAGAAGGAATTGAAGGAGAAAATAAAGAAGATAAAATAGCTAAAGCAGAAGTTGATGAATATGTTGATGTTCATGTAAATCCATATCTTGTTGGGGGAGACTCTCAAATTACTGCTGGTGCTTTAGCTGTTGAAGTAGCTAATATTATAAATCCAAATACTACAGAACTAATAAAACATCTTCCAGGAATAGCTGCTTTGGGAGATCATGCAAATTCTGATGAAGCTGAACAATATATATCTCTTGCATCTCAAAAAAATTATTCAAGAGAAGATTTAAGTAAAATAGCTGATTGTATTGATTTTGAAGCATATTATCTAAGATTTATGAATGGTAGGGGGATTATGGATACTATATTAGGTGTGGATAATTTAGATAAACATAAAAAACTAATCGATGCTTTATTTAAAGAATATGAAAAACGAGTAAATACTCAATTAAAAGCTGTTCTTCCTAATATCAAAGAAACAAAACTTCCTAATGGAATTATATTTAATATTTTAGATGTTGAAAAATATTCTCATAAATTCACCTTCCCTGCTCCTGGAAAAACTTGTGGTTTTGTCCATGATTCAATAGCTAAAAAATATAGTAGTATTAATAGTGGTATTAGTAGTAATATTAATAATACTAATACTAATAATAATAATAATGTTAATATTAATATTAATAATAATGAGAATAATAGTAGTGAAAATAATAATATTAAAGACAAAAATATTGGAGATAAACCAATTATAACCTTAGCTTATGGTCCTGATTTTGGTGTTATTAGGGCAACAGAAGCTGTAAATAAGATTTTTGGTTTTAATCTTAATGAAATAATTTGGAAACTTCAAGATTTAATACCTGAAGCAGGAATTGACGGAGGAGGCCATGAATGTGCAGGGTCTATAAAATTCCTTCAAGGTCTATCTAAAGAGGTTTTAAGCTCTTTTGCCGATGAAATAGCTAAAATGAAATGATTAATAGAATATTTATGGTTGGTATTAGTGGTATTGATGATAATAGACATAATCATGAAAATTATAAGGAATAAATAATA
Source organism: Methanobrevibacter sp. (assembly GCA_031261945.1). Lineage (GTDB taxonomy): Archaea > Methanobacteriota > Methanobacteria > Methanobacteriales > Methanobacteriaceae > Methanobaculum. The sequence continues at coordinate 107 of JAISIQ010000058.1, read as the reverse complement.
AATAATAATAAATAATAAAATAGGGGTTTTTTATGAGTTTAATAATAGCTTATGTAGGTAAAAAAGGCTGTGTTATGGCTGCAGATAAGAGAAGAATAGCTTATTTT